>NZ_DRGM01000047.1 GCF_011050055.1 Pseudoalteromonas prydzensis
ATGTTTGGTATTTATGCTGCGTTATCGCCTATTTATGGGGAATAACCACGCTACATAGGCTCTGCCTTGCCTAAAAACCAAACAGTCTGCTGCAAATTCAACTACCAAAGATCAACACGCCCTAGCAACGCTAATACTATTTAATGCATCTTCAATTGCTTGTTTATTTATTGGTTTATGAATATGAAGGTTAGCCCCGTATTTATAAACTCGCTCCATATCTTTTTGTGAGGTGTTTGCTGTTATAACAATAATTGGCGTTACCTTATTAAGTTCAGAGCGTATTTTTTTAATCGCCTCAAACCCATCCATTACTGGCATATTTAAGTCCATAAAAATAATATCGTAGTGATTTTTACATACCATGTCACACGCCACTTGGCCATTTTCAGCGCAATCATAGGTTAAATTTAACAAAGTAAGTATTCTGGTCAATAACATGGTATTTAATGGGTTATCTTCTACAACTAAACATTTTAGTTTGTTATTTATTTTACGAGATTCTGGGAAATCTTTACTGACGATTATTGGTAAACTCAACGATACCAACGCTCCATGGACTTCATTATTTTTAAAAGTAATTTCGCCGTGCAAAGCTTTTACAACATACTGAACTCGAGTCAGGCCTGTTCTTAACCCTTGGAAGTGGTTTGTTTGTTTAAATGAATCAAATTCAAGCTCAGTAATCTCTTTCGAAAAACCACAGCCAGTATCACTTACCGTTACACACAGCTCGTCATTAAAGAGCTTAGCAGATACAGTAATTTCACCTTCAGTCGTAAACTTAATAGCGTTACTAATTAACTCTGTTAATGTGTGCTGAAACCGTTGATGATCCAATTTACAGACAAAATTTAACGAGTCATCTAAATAACTAACTAGTTTAAGACCTTTTTGCTGGCAAGCATGCTCGTAAGCCATTAGTACTTTATTACACGACTCTAGAAGGTTTTCATTTTTAAAATGCGGTACCCACTTACCAGCGCTTAAAGCTTGCAAGTCTTGCAGCTCATCTAATATGGTTATTAACCTAAGTGCGCAATAATTGGCTTGGATTTTCACACTTTGCTGTGCATCAGAAACCTCTAGTTCTTCAATAGATGCTATAAGACCCTGCAAAGGAGTTCTGAATTCGTGACTTGCTCTGGCAATAAAGTGCTCTTTATTTTGGCTTGTTTGATGAACAAAATCTTTTTGTTTTTTTAGTTTTATAAGCGTATCTGAAACCTCTTTTTCCATTGGCATAAAAACAAACCTTAGCTCAACAAGTAGCAACGCCATTGCCAATAACCAGCATAATATCTCTATATTGATGACCCTGTTTATTTTTTTAACAGCTTGGGACTCGAATAAGCTGACCGCTTTGTCAAGCTTAGCTAATAGCATTTCAACATGCTCTATTGAAAAGAGAGACTGGTTTACCTCACCTTTTTGATACAAAAGCCTCTCAGTTTGTTCTATATATTCTAATACGGTCTTATCCAAGCCAGTAGTTGTACCAAAATATAAATCCACTAATGCTGAATCTAAATAAATGTATTCACCATCAGAATTTTTTGTTAATAATGTTTGGTGGGATTTTTTAAATGTATTGAGAGATTTCTCAAGCGATTCAGTATGAAGTGGTGAGTAATTACTAATGTTGAGTATGGCATTGCTATGCCACGCTATTTTTTGCGACAGCATTCTTTGCTTACCAGCAATATTAATAACTTTTGCATCGTATTTTTGAACGGAGAAGCTATATTGTAACAATAGAGCAGAACCACTGATTAGAAGGGCAATAGTCAATAACGCCCATCGATATCGCTTTCTAACACTTTTAATAATATCGAACATGCAACAGCCTGTTTTTTATTTAAGTGTAGACTAATTTTATAAAACAAAAAATCAGTTAGAGTAATTATGTTTTTAAGTTAATAAGCAATAAAAAGCCCAGCAAAAACTGGGCATATTAAGGTAAGCGTTAACGGTTCTCTAATCGATTATAGTCGAACATTCCATATTCTATCCCACGATATTTTTTAGCTGTATCGTGCAATATATCGCTGTATTGCCAAAACTGTGGATGAGTACGTCGAATACCAAACTTAGATTTCAATGCACCATAATCAGCTTCTATTTGCATCATAGGCAATTGCTCGGCAAAAGCATTTACTTGCTGCTCGTTATTTAAATACCAAATAGCTGCTGGATAATCTCCGATAAACCCAGGAACAATAGTCGCGGTATCTTCATCATAAGCACGTTGGCCATCTTCGTTTAATAAACTAGATATATTGTAGTGCGCATTATGATGAATAATAGTGTAGCCCTTATGGCTATTATCTTCTTGCTTTACAAGTATAAAAGAAAGCTGAGGTAATAAGTTAACCGCTTTTGCTGGCATGTTACTTATTACATTTAACGGCTTTGCCACTCCAGTGTAGTTGTATTTTTCACTTAAAACTGGCGTTAAGGCTTCTTTCATCAAGGTATATAGTTCATGCTGTGGATCATCAGTTTCATAGTTAATACCACTGGGCTGGCTAAATTCTCGGTTACTTTTAAAGAACTTAGATAAGTCAGGTGGTGAATTACGATACCACTGCTTTTTGATTTGATTACGCTTGTGCTCAGGTAATAGAGCTAAAAAGTTTTGCTCTCCCTCTAAACGTAAAAAATCCATATATAAACGTGTAACCAATTGATGGCCTATATTTCCGTATACATCAAAGCCTGCCACAAGCAAATAATGAATACGTTCAAATAACGCATAATCAAGTATCCACGTGGTTTTAGGCTCTTGACCAATAAAACCTTTAACAACAGTTGCACTATCAAAATGGCGGAAAATAGTCAGCGCAGCATTTTTATTATGCCCATCACCTTTCCAAAGCAAATCAGTTGTAAGATGCTCGCCACCTTTGAACATTTCGTTTGCAAGCTCAACTTTTGCCTGTAAATATTTTTTCTCACGAACTGAATATTTAACCCAGCTAGAAATAGGTAACGCATTACTTTCCTCTGCGGCAGGAAGTTCTAGAGCTTCTTCATGTTGCATTAGCATTTCCCCTACAGCAGGAGTCGCAACCTTATCAGGATCAGCAAATGCCACCCAAAAGTGATCATTTATAACATTTAAAGCAATCTGACCACGACAAACAGGCCCTTTTATAAAGCCCATAATAATTAACTCTGCTTCATCAAGCATAAATTGATATTTAGAATTAATAGGAATAACTTCAAAAGTTTTAAATGGGTTAGATGCTGACTTAGGCTCATAACTCGGCATTTGCGTAACTGTATAATCTGGCGCAATAAACTGCTCGTACAAACGCAGTAATTTAGTTTCATTAAGCTCAAGTGGTAAATGCGTTTTAGAAAGTATGGTTGTACGCTCTTGCATAAAACGATAATAAACACGGCTAACTTTAGGGTCATCGTATGGACGACGCGTATTAATTAACTTTATTTCCTCACCAGGAGGCGTACTTGAGCGAACTAGTTTAAAAAAGCTTTGTGGGCTCTCTGACGTAAAATAAATATGTGCTAAAAACCAATGCTCATAAATATAACGTGCTGATAACTGATACTTTAAATTATCTTGATTTAAAAATGCTTCCCAGCCCTTTATTTTATTCTGATCATACTTACTTGGTGGCTCAATATGTGACATTTTACCGCCATTTTTAAGCCAGTTCTGTAAATGATTAAACTCTTCGCGCGAAACCCCAGGTAAACCATAAGGCATACCGCCATGAGGTTGCTCGTCAGCTAATCGGTCAAACTCCCCCATTGTTGCACAGGTTTGCGAACGCCCTAATGAAAAATCAAATTCATCATCTAGCACTTCATTAGTTGGTAATTCATAGCTTTGCTTTAACACTAAACTATTAAATAAAACACTTCCCGCTAAGTTTGCTTCTTCACTTTGTACGCGCTCATTTAGCACTGGCGTAAAGTTTTTTTCTCGCCATTGCTGTGTATTGTTTGCATCAAACAATAAACGGCTTGGGGTCGTTGCCAATAAACGAGTTCCATCGTAAACGAGCTCTTTACTCAAACCTCGATCAATACCTTCAGGGGATGAGAGCTTAAGCTGGCAAGGTGCGTCGTAACAACCATGGCAAACGACGCAGCGAGTATCGAGTACTGGTTTTACGTTTTGTAAAAAATCAGCTCCAGCAAGGGTAGAATGTGGAACGATACGTTCTTGCGCTTGTTCAGGGCCAAATAAATCATCGTAATGTGCATTACCTAAGTAAGCACAACCACTAAGGATAATTAATACAAATGTACTTATTATTATTTTTTTCATTCGTCCTCGTCACCTAAATCGAAGGTAGGCATCATATCCATTTGAGGAGAAACGAATGTTTTTTGACCTTCAGTATTCAAAACAATACTTAAAAGAGGCCCATGCGTTAATGTTATCTGCGCATCATGCTCTTGCTCTAATATACTTAAATACAGAGAATCAGTTATAAGCAACTCATAACCGCTAACGGTAATAGCTACACTGCTATCTTCACTTGGATTTTGGCAAATTTGAGCAAGTAACTCATCATCAAGTCCAATTGATATTTCAAAATCAGGCTGCTCTAAATCTCTATTACTTAATGATTCATCTAATAGAAATAAAGGAAGGGTTAAATTGCTATCTTGTTCAAATTCCATTGCGTTCTCTGCACTTTCTGACGATTTAATTGGCGAGTATTATAACAAACTAGCGAGTAAATTAACGCTAAAGCTAATGTAACTGTTTAAACGTCATCTATAACAGATTCGATCACCGAAAATACAGCACCTTGAGGGTCGCATATAACACTAAAACGACCAACATCGGGGATATCTGTTGCAGGAACACATACTTGTCCACCTAAGCTAGCGGCTTTATTTACTGCCGTATCGCAGCCCTCTACTGAAAAATAAATCATCCAATGAGCGGGAATATCTTCGGGCCAGTCGCTTGTCATCTCAAGCATACCGGCAATTGGCTGTCCATCAACCAAAAATAAAGTGTAGTTCATACCTTCCATTGGCTTTATTTCACTTTCCCAGCCTAGTAAAGCACAGTAAAAGTCTCTACTTACTTTACCATCTCTGGTTGCTAACTCATGCCAATAAGGCGTGTTTAATTCACCTAAGTGCTTACAACCTTTATGCTCATTCCCCTGCCATAGTGCAACAGTGGCACCTACAGGATCTTTTAGCATCAACATTCGCCCTGCATTCATAACATCATGAGGACCGGCAATAACTTCAGCACCTAGTTCTTTAGCTTTTAGCGCACAATCATCAACATTGTCGACGGCAATGTAAGCCAACCAATGACTTGAGATCCCTTCACTAACTTGCTCTTTAGGCATTTCATACATAGCGGCTATATCACCACCTTGCTTTTGTAGCATGGTGTAATATATGTCCTCTCCAATAGGTTGATCGTCATATCTCCAATCAAATAATGATGTATAAAACGTCTTACCTTCTTTCCAATTGTTTGTACAAAGTTCTGACCAACAAAAAATGCCATGTGGATGATTATCAATTTCACTCATTATTAAACCCTTATTATTCTATTTTTATCTAAACGAACTATGTCACATTTTATAAACTACATAATTGAACAGATCATAAATTGAGATTAGAGCAATAACTAAGCGGAGTCGATAAAAGAAGGGCAAAAAATTCGTTATTCAGTTGTTTCATATATGAGGTTTTTAACGCATTTAGCGTCAGGTTTAAACCCTCAAATTGATTAAATATTATTGCTGATTGATATAAATGATTTACTAAGAAGTTCTTCGTTCTAGAGGAATCCCTGAGTCAATTTTTTGCAGACGTAAAAAAGCCCGAATCGTTAGATTCGGGCTTTCTACAATTTGAAGCCTGGTAATGTCCTACTTTCACATAGCAAATGCTACACTATCATCGGCGCTGTTTCGTTTCACTACTGAGTTCGGCATGGAATCAGGTGGGTCC
>NZ_DRGM01000048.1 GCF_011050055.1 Pseudoalteromonas prydzensis
ATTGATAAAGAAAATATTAATAACGTTCTCATTACTTTACTTAGCTGCCATTTGGCTGGCTTACCCACTGCAATACTTACCCGTTTATATACCAATATATGTACCTGGTTATATAAGTGTATTAAGTGCTATAACTTTTTTTATGTACGCGTGGGATAAGCGACAAGCTAAACGCTCTTCACATACAAAAGTAAACCGCACACCAGAGCGCACACTGCAGCTTCTTGCATTATTTGGAGGATGGCCAGGGGCATTACTTGCTCAACAATTACTTCGTCATAAATCGCAAAAGCGACGTTTTATTATTGTGTTGTGGTTATGTGTTTTAGTGAATGTTGCGGCTATGGGGGGATTATATTTTTTTGTGTAGTTTAAAATTATGCCTTTAATACATGTGAAATGTTCAAAGGCATAATTAAAGTTTAGATATTGGACTAGTTAGCCGCTTCAGTTGCTGCTACTTCATCTAAATTTACTGTTAAAATTGTCTTTTTATCGACTACAACCCACTTGCGGTAAGTTAAGTAACCTGGCTTGCTTACTTCAACGTCATACTTACCTTCTTTAAGTTCAATAGCATCTTGGTACACAGGCGCAATGTTCATAATGCGTACGCGTGCATCACTAGGGTTAGTGATTACAGTTAATGAAATAGGTGCTACAGCTTCAACAATTTCTTCTTGTACTTGAACTGCTTCTTCTTTTGCAAGTTGCTGCGTTTCATCTACAGACGATGTAGTTGAACAACCACTTAGTATTAGTAATGCCGCTAGTGCGCTTATCTTTTTCATAGGTACTCCATAAACTCATTTAAATAGTGATAATTACGAAAAATCTTGGAGGAGTTTATGCAAAATGATCGCTCAACCCGTCGTCCTTGACCTTCGTTTGTTAAAACAAAACGTTTGTTAGTTTAATATATTTTTAGTTATTTGGTGATGCTCACGAAATAAAATAGTTGTTTAAAGCATTACATTATCAAGAGATTGAGTAATAGCTTCACTTCTTTCAACTAATTGTTCTGCTGTGCGGTACATCTTTCTTTTCATTAACGTATTTGCCATAGTGATATAGCGTCTAGATAATTCTTGTTTTAAAGAAACGAGTAATGAAAAGTCTTTAGGTAATGTTGCAGACTCGGTATTGATTAATTCTTCAAAATCTAATAAATCTTTGTACTCTTCAATAGTCTCTAGTTTTTGTGTGTATCTATCAAATCTAGGACCGTAAAATACGATGGCATCTTCAGTAGGAAAATCAGCTGGCTCACCTAGGTTTACTTTCTTTTGGTAAAGCGTTAAAGCATCTATCGCCGACTCTCTTTTTAGCAGATTGGCAAAGCCAAGTTCGTTTTTTTGATTATTGGTGAAAATAGCTTTACCAACATTAAGTAAAGATTTTTGCGTGATAACATCATCTTCTTCAATAGCTTTATCTAAGGCAAGTTTATAGTTATCAAAATGTACTTCAGACGGGCGATAAACGTAGGTGCTATCGACTACACTTAAATCATTGATTAATTGTGGAATACTATTATTGTCCAGTTCACTATAGCGAGATTGCTCAAGTAACAAATCAATACGAGAAGTAATATCTGAAATTATTGATTGGCGCTCTCTTAAAATGCTTTCGAGTTGTACCGATAGCTTTTCTGAATCTGGGTAATACTCCAAGGCCTTACTATAAACATTAATTGTTTCATCAAAGTCTTTAAACTTGTTAGCGCTTGTATTGATTTGATTCGCTCTGTAATCAAAACGTTGTAGAATATTAGCTTGATTAGATCTTAATAAGCCTTGTTTTAATACCTCGTATTGAGGTGGGATTTCTGCAAGCTTGTTTAGAATCTCCGGTCCATTCCAAGACATCCATGTTTCTACTTGTTGGTTTATTGCTTTTGCATTATCTAATTTAGCTTCAAGCTGCTTTATATTATTTGTATTTGATAGATAGTATTGACCAGCCAAAAGGGCTAACACAACAGTACTGGCTGCAAGTGCTATTGCCGGTTTAAAGTTACTTTGAAGCTTATCTAAAACAGGCTTTAACGAATCAGTTCTTTTTGCTGCATCTAAAGAAATTGCTTTATTAAGCGTGCCCCACAACCATAAAGGGCAGTTACTAGGGCGTTTTGCCGATGTATCTTTAGGGAGTGTGTCTGCTGCAACGCGATTATATGGATGTTTGCTACTCAATAATTCTAGGGCAATACACGCATAAGAAAAAACGTCATCTTTAACGGATGCTGCAGCACCTTTAAGTTGTTCAGGACTTGCATAAGTTGGTGTATAGCCCCCTACAGTACCTAAGCTTGATTCGCTTTTAACTGCATAGGCATCTTCAATGGTTTTGTGTTTTGCAATGCCAAAGTCGAGTACCTTAAGGCTACCATTAGAATCGAAAATTATATTTGATGGTTTTAAATCGTTATGAATAACGCCACGAGAATGGGCATAAATTAATGCATCGGCAAGTTGGTTAAGAATTACATTCGCTTTTTTGAAAACCATTCCAGAGGGTTTATTGCGCTTGATTATTTGCTCAAGCGTTTCGCCTTCTACTAATTCCATGGTTACATAATGTAAACCATTATCAGAGCCTGCAGAATATACTTTTACAATATTAGGGTGAGAGAGCTGTTGTGTTTTAGTTGTTTCATCTTTAAGAAGTGAAATAGCTTCTTCAGAATGAGAAAACTCTTCTAACAATACTTTAATCGCTACAAAAACTTCAGGACGACTCGCACTTTCTAAAAATAAATCTCTGGCTCGGTAAATGTAACACATACCACCTTGGCCAATAAGTTCTTCAACTAAGTAGCGATCCGATACTTTTTTACCAATAAGGTTTAATTTATTTATTGCTTTTGACGTGCGAAGTTTTGAGTCAAGTGAAGCTATCTGCGTTTTATCATTAGAACTGTTGACACCGCTCATTATAAATCCTTTTATTGTGCATATTAAAATAATCGCAAAGGTGAGTTTTTTATTTTTATCAATTCTCCCTTTGATAAGTGCCGTATTTTTACAAAAATTAGCTAACTTAGCAATGTTTCTATAGCAGAACTTTCGTACAAAACTTTAAAAAATTTAGAGCTTTTATAGTAATTTTTGAAATATCGTTTAATTGCTATTTGTTTTTATAAACAGTGTAGGCCTACAGGCATTGCTTTATAACACTTCTATGTGCTTAAAATGAATAAAATGTAATGCTAATTATTAAATAGCAATTTTTTAAATGGGAACATACAAAATATCTTTTGTAAGTTTTGAAAGGGCTTTTTTATAGAGGTTTTGTTTAATTTAATTTATTTAAATTTGAGCTTTTGTATGGTTGAGTATATTTTTATATATTAATTTCAATGTTGACAATAGTTTCTCTTCTACTTTATCCTAATGAGAATGTAGATTTATGGGACTAACTTATCAAATGGAACTGATACTAAACATCACTAGTTATCATAGACTCTCTCCAGAAATTGAAGCAACTAAAACAGTAAAAGACTCTCTAATATTTGGCCGTTCAGAAGTATGTGATTGGCATTTTCCGGATCCTGAAAAAATCATTTCTAGTAAGCACGGACGCATAGTAAAAGAGGGTGATTCCTTTTATGTTTACGACACATCTACAAATGGTACTTTTGTAAATTTTGGCGTAGCTCCATTAGGTCAAGGTAATAAACAACGCTTGTCGGATAGTGATACGATCACCGTGGGTGATTTTCAAATAGAGGTGAAATTAGCTACTAATGAAAAAACACCTGATACCGATTATGGTAATTTAAGTGCAGCAGCTAGTATTAGCAAAGAGCCAGCAAGATCTTATCAGCATCCTACTGAGCATTTTTCTGATCCAGAACAGTACTTTAATGAATCAATAATGGATGAGTCTATGCCTGCGGTTTCTATGACTCAGGCAGCTGACGATAATTCAGCAAACCAAATACCTGAGAACTGGGATGAGCTTGCTCACTTAATGAACCCTGGCGCTGTAACTCAACAAGCACCCGTTGTAAGTAAACCACAACAAAAACCAGCTGTTGAACAGCAAATTTCAGTTAATACACCAGTACTAGATACGCCTGTAACTAAACCTCAAGCAGTAAAGCCTGCTCATAAACCAGTAGTGCAAAAAAATCCAACATCACATAATGAAGACACCGCTTTAACTGATGCTTTTTTAAACGGGTTGGGGGTTAAAGCTGAGTTACAAAATTCATTAAACTCACAAGAACTTTGGTTTGAAATGGGCCAAGGGTTAAATCTATTACTGACCGAGTTGATGGAGTCTCTTCGCCAAAGAGCGCTTGTAAAAAACCAATTGCGTTTAAACCAAACGATGTTTCAAACTCAACAAAATAACCCAATTAAGTTTTCGGCAGATATTGATGACGTTATTCAGAATTTATTCATCAGAAATAGTGCAAGCTTCCTGTCGTCTCAAGAATCAATCAAAGAAAGCTTTGTTGATACGCGAAGACATGAACATGCTTTATTAGCAGGAGCTGACGGCGTATTAAAAGGGATGTTAGAGCAAGTTTCTCCCCAACATATAAATCAACAAATAAATGATAATTCTAACGTATTAAAAATCATCCCTGGCCAAACAGAGTCTAAGTGCTGGAAGTTATACCAAAATTTATATGATGAGTTATCTCATGATGTAAATAGTAAGGGAGCTATGGCATTGTCGGATGATTTCTTAAAAGCATACAACGATAGAATTAAAGAATCGTTCTAGAAAGGAAAGTAGATAATGAACAAATTTAAGCTCTTTTTAATGAGTTTCAGTTTACTGTTTTTAGCCATGGGTTGTTCAACTGTTAATAAGTTTGTGCCTCCTTCTACGGATCTAAAAATTAATGTGTCTAAAAATGTAAACCCAGACACGTCGGATAGACCTTCACCGGTAGTAATGAAAATTTTTGAGTTGAGCTCGAGGACAATTTTTGATACTCAGGATTTCTTTAGCTTGTATGAAACACCTGAAAAACAATTAGGCCCAGACTTATTAAAGAAAGATGAATTAGAATTACAGCCAAACTCTGTTCAAGAATATAAAATGACCTTAAACCGCAATACACGATATGTTGGTGTTGTTGTAGCGTACAGAAATATAGATCAAGCACGATGGAGAGCTGTAATCGAAGTTGACCCAACTGGCTATGACGATATAGATGTAAATGTTGAAGCAATTGCTACATACATGAGAGAGCAATAAAAAGGATTTGTATAATGAGTGATAACACTCGTGTTGCCTGGACCGAAGGGATGTTCTTAAGGCCGCAACACTTTCAGCAGTCAGATAAGCACTTTTCGCATTTAATTAAGCAAATTTGTAATGGGAACTTAGCAGATCCTTGGGGCATACTTGATATAAGTATTGACACTCAACTATTAAGTTCAGGCCAGTTTGCTATTGAGTCATTGTCAGCTATTACTCCTGATTTGTTACCTATCGATATGCCTCAATCAACCTCTTTGCCTGAGCCTTTAGTGGTTGGCAAAGATGTTTATGACGAAATAATTTATTTAGCGGTTCCTGCTCTAAAAGCCAGTGGTATTAATATTTCATCGTTGGATGAGGATATTGTTACGCGTTATAAACTTAATGACTTATCAGTAAGCGATGACTCTTTAGGTGCGCAAGCTCAAGAAATTATTCAAGTAGCTAAGGTATTTAGTAAGCTAGTATTGTCATCAGACGATCACGCTGGCTATATATTATTGCCATTAGCACGCATTGTTGAAGTAAGTAGCGAAGGGCAAATTAAGCTCGATTCAAAGTATATTCCAGCTTCATTAAAAGTAGGTCAGTGTAAGCCATTACTTGGTCTAGTGAGAGAAATTGGCTCAATGATAAAGCAGCGCTCAGAAAGTATCGCTGTTAGGTTGTGCCAAGGCTATGCGGGGAGCACATCTGTAGCTGATTTTATTATGCTGCAAACACTAAATAAGTATGACGCTGTTTTTGAAAACCTGTTATCAGTTAATAACCTTCACCCAAATATTCTTTATACACGTTTAATAGAGCTTGCAGGTGAGCTATCTACTTTTAGTACAGTAAACAAAAGAGTACCTAAATTACCTAAGTACGATCATAAAAATTTAGGTCCTGTATTTAGTGAAGTCGTAAACTTTTTATATCAATCTTTAAGTCATGTAATCGAGCAAACTGCAACAGAAATAAAGCTAGAGCAGAGCAAGTTTGGTATTTCTTTTGGTGCGCTCAAAGACAAATCTGTACTTAGCTCAGGTCAATTTATATTGGCTATTAAGGCGAGTGTTCCTCACGAAGAGCTTCGTAAGATATTACCTTCTCAAATAAAAATAGGTAGCGTTGAGACGATCCGAGATTTAGTAAACAATCAGATCCCAGGTATTACAATCAGTAACTTACCAACTGCACCGCGTCAAATTCCTTACCATGCAGGTTTTCATTATTTTGAATTAAATAAACATGGTGAGCATTGGGCAAAACTTCATTCAAGTGGTGGTATTGCTATTCACTTGTCAGGAAGTTACCCCGAGTTACAACTAAGCCTATGGGCAATAAGAACTTAACTTTTAAAAGGAAGAGTTTCAATGGACGAAACCATTATAAAACCACGTCCTGGTCGATTAGGGCGTGATGCCTCAAATAATAATCAAGTAGATAATGATCCAGACAAAACAGTCATGTCTGTTGAGCCTGTTGCAAGTAGTATTCCTAGTAATGCAAAGGTATCTATATTTAAAAACCCATTAATGGAAGCAGCAACAGACTGCTTTTCATTGGTTATTTCAATTAGAAAATCAGTTGAGATGACTAACTTAGCTGCTTTAAAGCATCGATGTGTAGAGGCTATTAAACGCTTTGAAGTCGAAGTTCGTAATCAAAACCTATCAAAAGATGTAATCAAAAACTCCCGTTATTGCTTATGTGCAATTTTAGATGAGTCTGTTTTAAATTCTAAATGGAGCTCTATGGAATGGGCTGACGAAAGCTTGCTTTCAACATTTCATAAAGAGACCTTTGGCGGAGAGTACTTTTATACTTTACTAGACAATGCATTGTCTCAGCCAGAGCAACACAAAGCCTTTTTAGAGCTTCAGTACCACTGTTTAAATTTAGGTTTTAAAGGTAAGTACAGGTTAGATACTGTGGGTGATAATAAAGTAGAAGAATACCGCTCACAAATGTACCACCTATTAAATCAATTAGATGGGCCAATCAATAATAAGCTTTCTCCTAACTGGAAGCAAAGAGTAGCCGCTGGTGTAGAATTAAGAAATCAGGTGCCGTTGTGGGTTATTTTTTCTGTTCTGGGCTTACTTTTACTTACTGTTTATTTATTTATAAATATGAAGCTAAATGATGATGTTACGGCTGTTAATGACAAGCTTGCTATCATTCATCCTCTAGCTGAAGACCAAGCAATAGACAAAAAGGATCAGCAGCTACTTGTATTAGAGCAGCTATTACAAACTGAGATTCAAATGGGGATTGTAACGATAAAGAAAAATATCGATAGAATCAGAATCTCTATTAATAGTGAGAGCCTTTTTAACCAAGGTGACTCTAAATTATTACCTTCATTTCAACCTATTTTAGAAAAGCTAGCATTGAGCCTTGAAGGAACTAAAGGACGTATTTTAATAACTGGCCACACAGACGATACACCAATTAGAACTGATAAATATCCTTCAAATTGGCACCTTTCTTTAGCGCGCGCAACGCAAGTTGCAAACTCTATGGCTAAAAGTACAAACCTCAGTGGGCGTTTATGGCCCGAAGGTAAGGGCGCAGCAGAGCCTATTGCCAGTAATTCAGATTCAGCTTCTCGGTCACTTAACCGACGAATTGAAATCGATTTATTATTTTAAGAGGCTGAAATGAGTTTTTCACAAAAAATAAAAAAAGTGACCTACGCACTTACATCTCGTACGGCAATGCTAGTTATTGGCTTTTTGGCTTTATCATTACTAATTTGGTTTGGCGGCCCATTAATAGCGATAGCTGACTATGTACCACTACAAAGTATTGCAGCAAGACTGTTTACTATTATATTGGTTTTATTGGTTTTTTCTGTGTCTAAAATTTATCGTCTTATGCAACAAAGCAAACGAGACGAAAAAATGGCTGATGAGTTAATTGATAGTAATAGCGATACAAATAGCTCTGAAGTAAATGAAGAAATTACCACGCTTAAAACGCGAATGAACGAAGCTATCGATCTTTTAAAAGATGTAAAGCTGTTCAAAGGTAAAAACATTTACCAGCTGCCTTGGTACATAATGATAGGACCGCCAGGGGCAGGCAAAACTACCGTTATTCATAACTCAGGGCTTGATTACCCGCTAAAAGATAAGCTGGGAGTTGATTTAGTTCATGGTGTTGGCGGTACGCGTAATTGTGATTGGTGGTTTACCAATAAAGCTGTTTTAATTGACACTGCAGGGCGCTACACGACCCAAAGCAGCCACGCAAAGCATGATTCACGTGCATGGGAAGGCTTTTTAGGATTACTTCGTAAGTACCGTCCTCTTAGGCCGATTAATGGTGTAATGATCAGTATGGGTATTTCTGAGCTTATGAGCCAGACCAAAACTGAGAGAAACCTACATGCTCGCGCTATTAAACAACGATTACAAGAGCTACAAAGCCAATTAGGCATGACTTTTCCTGTTTACGTTATTTTTTCTAAAGTTGATTTAATAGAAGGCTTTAGAGAGTTTTTTGGCGAATTAACTGAAGAAGAATGTGAGCAGGTCTGGGGCGTAACCTTTGAACTTGATTTAGATAAAGACACGCAAGTAGATGCATTTAATAAAGAATTTCACACATTAATTTCTAAATTAACCGAGATGTTAAATCGTAGATTAATTAATGAAAGAAACGAAGAAATTCGCGCTAAAATATTCGAATTCCCAAGGCAGCTTCGTGTGCTACAAGGTGTAGGAGATGCTTTTTTAAAAGAAATATTCACTCCTAATGCATACGAAGAACTACCAATGTTTCGTGGTGTTTATCTTACAAGTGCAACGCAAGAAGGTACGCCATCAAGCTTTTTAAACGAAGCAAACGCAGGCGAATCTGGATACATTAACCAATCTAAAAGCTTTTTTATAAAGAATGTATTAGAAGGTGTAATTTTTCCAGAGCAAAACTTAGCAAGCACTAACAAACATCATGACAAACAAAATAAATGGCTTCGTGTTGGTAGCATATCGCTTGCATGCATAGCTTTATTTGGTTTTTCAACATCGTGGTACTTTAGTTTTGCTTGGAATAGTAACTTAATTTCAGAGACTGAGGATGCGATTGCAACGTACCAAGAGCTTGATACCGCCTCATTTGATCGTAATAACTTATTGGTACTAAACGACAGATTAAAAGCTCTTAGAAACTTACCTGCAAGCAACCCTGAACTTGTTAATACACAAGAGTCTAAATCAATTGGGTTTAACAAACTAAATGAAATAAAAATGGCTTCTACACAAGCCTACGACCGTTCATTGCAAACGTATTTAGAACCGTTTATTGCAAGTACCTTAATTAAAGAAATGGAAGCTCATCCTGAGCACTTGAGTTATTTATACGAAACACTGAAGTGTTACCTCATGTTGTTTCAGCCTGAATACTTTGAAGGCGAAGATATAACGGTATGGTTTAACGCGTATTTAGAACGTAATTTACCAGGCGATAAAAATATGCAAACCAGAGTAGAGCTGATGGAGCATGTTGCTACATTACTTGAAAACGGTGTTAGCCAAATTGAAATTGATAATCAAGCAGTGCGTGTTGCACGAGCTGAGCTAACTAAGCTACCAATTGCTGAGCGAGCATACCAACGACTTCAAGCCGACTTCTTAGATAGCAGTATCCCGCCATTTAGGCTTACAGATATTATTAGTTTCGAAAGTGCGCAAAAATTTACTTTTAGAAATGACGGTGAGCTTACGCGAAGTATCCCTGGCTTATATACATTTAATGGTTTCCACGGCATTTTTAATGTTGAGAAAAGTAAAATGCTTGGTAATTTAATGGCAAGTAGCTGGGTGTATGGTGAAGAGGCCACGGGTACCTACGATATTTCTAAAGATGAAATAGAGAAAAAGCTAGAGCAGCGATATTTTCAAGATTATATCTATTATTGGCAATCATTTATTGATGATTTGAGCCTTAATCAATATAGCTCTCCTGCTGAGGGGGTTAATATCACTGATGCTCTAGCGGGTTCTGAAGCTCCTATTAAAAATATTATCACTGCTGTTCAAAAAAATGTGCAGCTAACTAAATTACCAGTATCTGATAATCAAAAGGCTGCAGGTAAAGTGGCAGCAAATGCTGCTGAAATTGCTATGCAAACAAAGGCTAATCGTATCAAACGATTTTTACCTGACGAAGCCCCTAAATTTGATATTAAATTACCGGGTCATCAAGTTGAAGAAGCTTTTGAAGATGTAATAAATATTGATGCTCAACAATTAGATAATATTCAGAAAAACCTAAGAGAGTTAAACGTTTACTTAACCAAACTTGATAGAGGCGATCAGTTAAAGTCGTCAATTAAAGATCAAATTAGCGGTAAAAGTAAGCCAAGCTTTATTCGTCAACTTGAGTTCCAAAGCCGAGACTTACCTTATCCGTTTAATAGTTGGTTGTTAGATATCAGTCGTGATACTAGCAATATAACTAAAAATAGTGCCAACAGACACTTAAACGAGATGTGGAAAAGTAAGGTGTTACGCGAATATAACGCTGCAATTGTTGGCCGTTATCCGTTCTCTCCATACGCAGATAAAGAAGTGAATATGAAAGATTTCACTCGATTCTTCGGCCCTGGAGGAACAATTGATAGCTTTTTCACAAACTATATTGCGCCAAGTGTAGATATGAGCTCAACGCCATGGAAATTTGAAAAAGATATAGGCATTAGCCGAGATACATTAGCGATGTTTGAGCTTGCTAATCAAATTCAAACTGTCTTTTTTGATGGCGGTAGTGCAACACCAAGAATTGAGTTTGGTTTAAGGACTGTAGAATTAGATCAATCAGTATCAAAGTTCAGGGTCGAAATTGATGGGCAATCTATGTCATATCGTCATGGGCCAATCAAAATAACTAACTTTGTATGGCCAGGATCAACAGGGCAAAGTAATACTCGGATTGAATTTACTCCTCCAAGTGGTGGTCGCCCTATTAATACAACTTACCAAGGTGAATGGTCGCTATATCGTATGTTAGACGAGTTAAGTGCTAAAAGAGCAAAAACACGTGAAGACTTAGAGTTACATTTTTCACTCATGGGGAACAATGCGAAAGTCGAGTTATTGCCTAAATCAATCAGGCATCCATTTTGGAACAAAAGTGTAGAGAAGTTTTCATGTCCGACCCGATTATAAATATTGGTTATCTTGGCAAAGTGCCTAGTTTAGGTGACTTTGTACAAGATAACGTATCGAAAGAGTTTTCAGAGCATTGGGAGCAATGGCTGCAAGCAGCCATTGCAGTGAGTAAAGAGCAACTAGGTGAAGTATGGCAAGATAACTACTTAACCGGACCAGTATGGCACTTTGCATTATCGCCAAATATTGTTGGTGACAAAGGGGTTATGGGTACGTTGTTTCCGAGTATGGATGCCGTGGGACGACATTACCCTTTTACTGTTGCAAGTACACTAGAGCATGCACCGATTGATGTTTTAAACTCGGGTGTGTTCTCTTTAGAGTATGAAGATACTGTATTAAAAGTTCTAGATAGTTCCGTTGATTTGTTTTCTTGGCGTAAAGAGGTTGCTAAGTCTTTAAGTGCTATATCTGGAGTTAAAAAGCAGGTTAGCTTTTTAAATTCAGCAGATAAAAATAAAAGTGCAGAAGCATTTGAGTTTTCAGGTGATGAGCTATCGAGTGAAGTTCTTCAAGATGCAATGCATGCTCTTTTATTAAAAAGACATGGCGATTACAGTGTTTGGTGGACGCATGGCTCTTGCAACATAAAACCAATGGTACTTATAACTCCTGGCTTGCCTGCGGTAAATCAAGTTGCGGCAATGTTAGATGGAAGGTGGAAACACTGGGAATGGAATTTTACACAGGTAAGAAATAGTGATTAGCAAGTTTAGTACAAGTTATGCAATTACCCATCGTGGTGCTGTCAGGCAGCTTAACGAGGATGCGCATGTAGAAATAAACAGCCATAACTTATGGGTTGTCGCAGATGGGATGGGTGGTCACGAGGCTGGTGAAGTTGCCAGCCAACTTGTTGTAGATGTATTAAGAGCAAAAATTGAAGAGCTTCCACTTGAAAAACTAGAAGTATCACACATAGTTGAAGCCATTGAAGATGCTAATAGGCAATTAAACGAATACAGTGCCCAATATCTAGGTAGTAAAACCGCGGGCAGTACAGTTACCGCATTATTTTTAAAAAATAATAAGTACTATGTTTTGTGGGTTGGCGATAGCAGAGCTTACATGCTGCGAGATGGTCAACTTAGGCAAATATCAAGAGATCACAGCCAAGTAAATGATTTAATCGATGAAGGGATTATCTCAGTAGAAGAAGCTAAGACGCATCCATTATCAAATGTAATCACAAGGGCTGTAGGTGTAACCGAAGAAGTAAAAGTGGACGTTATTCAAAATGAAGTGAAAACAGGCGATATATTTTTACTTTGTTCAGATGGGCTCACCGGCGAATTGTCAGATGAAGACATATGTTTGTCATTAGAGCCAAGTAGTATTATTGATTCAGGAATGGCGTTAATGCACTCATCATTAGTGAGAGGTGCAAGAGACAACGTAACGTGTATTTTAATAAAGTACGATGAAAGTTATGCTGGCAATAATTCAGAAACATTCAACATTCAAGATGAAGCTACAATTCCATTGTTTTCAAGGTAGCTCTATTTTAAAATGAAATTGTTTTAGTTTACTTTATTTGAGTTTTTACTTTAATTACATTTATTAATTTAAAGTATATTAATATTCTAATTGTTTATGTAAAAGCAATAATCAAGGTTTAAACTCAATTGTAACTAGGCTTGTAATTTATTATAAAGAATGTAATATAAAATCCGCTCAGCTTTATTAGAGTTTTATGGATAATTATTAGGACGACGGAATGTTTTTATTTGAAGAGTATATTTCCCCTATTTCAGACACCGAGATTGCAGGTATTGATCCCCGTTCTGATGTTTCTCCTACGTCGACTTATTACGCCTTAAAAGATTTAAGAAACCAGCTTCGTGCCGCAGAAAGAAATGCGTTGGTTGATGAAGAAGGTATTTCTTCATTAGCAAGAGATTGGCTTCCTTTATTAGAACAATGCAGTAAAGCAATTAAAAACGAAAGCAAAGATATTGAATATTTAGCTTGGTTTATAGAAGGCCTTTGCCGTATTCACGGTTTTAAAGGCTTAGCTTTTGGTTTTAAGGTTGCTCATAATCTGCTCGATAGTTATTTTGATAAGCTGTATCCGTCATTAGATGACGATGATGAGTTATCCGATAAAATTTCAGCTTTAGTTGGTCTTAATGGCTCTGCTGGTGAAGGTACTTTAATAATTCCTATTAAAAGCATCTACTTGACAGACAGTTCCAGTATGGAATCGTACTCTTTTTGGGAGTATCAACAAGGCTACGACATTTCTCGTTTAAGTGATGAAAAAAGAGAGAAAAAGCTTAATCTAGGTGCGGTTGACTATGAACTCATAGAAAGAAGTGCATCAGAAACCAGTACTGAATTTTTTGTGACTTTGAAGCATGATATCGAAAGTGCTATTGAACAGTTTGCTTTATTAAGCGAAGTTATGGATAGAGTGACAGGTCAACCTCAGCCAACGTCTAACATAAAGCAAGCGTTAGAAGTTAGCCTTGGAGCTGTTGAACATGTTGCGGCTGATAAACTTGAAGCTGCAGAAAAAGCTAAAGCAGCTCTCAATGCGGTACAAGAAGTTGTTCACAGTGATGACGAAGAAGGTCAAACTACTGTAAATCAAACTGTAAAAGCTAATAACGAAATTAACTCAAGAGAAAGTGCGATAGATAAACTCAAAGAAATTGCATCTTTTTTTAGAAAAACAGAACCACACTCGCCTATGTCTTACACCATAGAGCAAGTAATTCGATGGAGCGAGTTGTCGCTACCTGAATTGTTAAATGAATTAATTACAGATAGTGATGCTAGGACTGGGTACTTTAAGTTGTCTGGCATTAAAATCAGCGAAACTGAAACATAAGTAAAAGGAGTTCTCTATGAGTATCCATGATAAATTAAAACGAGTTCGTAAGCCTCGCGTACACATCACTTATGATGTGGAAACTGAAGGCACTGCAGTAAAAAAAGAATTACCATTTGTTGTTGGTGTTATGGGCGACTTCTCTGGTGATAACACTGAAGCATTAAAACCACTTAAAGATAGACGATTTGTGCAAATAGATCGTGAAAACTTTAATGACGTTTTAAAGCGTATGAGCCCTTCACTAAAATTATTAGTTGATAATACGCTTAATGATGATGGTTCTGAATTTGAAGTAAAACTAAACTTTAAATCGATTGACGATTTTGAGCCAGCAGCTGTTGTGAATCAAGTTGAGCCATTACGTAAATTAATGGAAACACGCAACAAGTTACGCGATTTAATGACTAAGATTGATCGCTCAGAAGAATTAGAAAACGTACTTGAAGAAGTATTAAGCAATACAGCAAGCTTAGACTCTATCGCAAAAGAACTAAAAATAGAGGAGACTGAAAAATGAGTACAGAGCAACTAAGTACTGAATTAGAGTCTACTTCAGAAGCAACGTCTTCACTTTTAGAGCAAGCAATTGGCGCAACTAAACAAACAGATGCAAGCCGTGCAGAAGAGTTACTTAAAACACTGACAGAAGAAGCCTTAAAAGGGACTGTTCAGTGGAACAAAAACATGACAGTGACGTTTAATGAAGCGATTCAATTAATCGACCAAAAAATATCTAAACAGCTAAGTGTAGTTATGCATAGCGAAGAGTTTCAAAAGTTAGAAGGCTCTTGGCGAGGTTTGCACCATTTAGTGATGAATTCTGAGACAAGTGCTACACTTAAAATTCGTATGCTAAATATGAAGAAAAAAGAACTTCATAAAGACTTAAGTAAAGCTGTTGAATTTGATCAAAGTCAAACATTTAAGAAAATCTATGAATCTGAATTTGGTACTCCAGGTGGCGAACCTTACGGTACTATCGTAGGTGACTTTGAGTTTACTAATCATCCTGAAGACGTTGAAACATTAAGCCTAATGTCTAATGTTGCAGCAGCTGGTTTCTGTCCGTTTATTGCAGCTTCATCTCCTTCATTATTTGGTTTTGATAATTGGGAAGAGCTAACTAAACCTCGCGATTTAGAAAAAGTATTTGAATCTCTAGAATACACAAAATGGCGCTCGTTTAGAGACAGTGATGATTCACGCTTTGTATCACTAACAATGCCTCGTTTCCTATCTCGTCTGCCTTATGGCGCAGCTTCAAAACCAGTTGAAGAATTTAACTACGAAGAGTTTGAAGTAGAGCCAAAAGATGGCCGTTCATTAAGCACTGATAACAGCGACTATTGCTGGAGTAATGCTGCATATGCTATGGCTACTAATATGACTAAAGCATTCGCTCAGTATGGTTTTTGTACTGCAATACGTGGTGCTGAAGGTGGCGGTAAAGTAGAAGGTCTTCCTACGCATATTTTCACTAGCGATGATGGCGATCCAGATCTTAAATGTCCGACTGAAATTGGCATTACAGACCGACGTGAAGCAGAACTAAGCAAGTTAGGTTTCTTACCTCTTTGTCATTACAAAAATACAGATTATGCAGTATTTTTTGGTGGCCAAAGCTGTCAAAAACCACAAATTTACTCTACTCCTGATGCAACAGCAAATGCGGCAATATCGGCTCGCTTACCTTACTTGATGGCTACTTCTCGTTTTGCTCATTACTTAAAAGTAATGGCGCGCGACAAAATTGGTAGCTTTATGGAAGCGGAAGATGTTGAATCTTGGTTAAACCGTTGGATCTTATCGTACGTAAATGCGACTGAGGGTGGTGGTCAAGATATCAGAGCGCGTTATCCTCTAGCTGATGCAAAAGTATCGGTTAAGGAAATTCCAGGTCAGCCAGGTGCATACAATGCAGTTGCATGGTTACGACCTTGGCTACAAATGGAAGAGCTTACTTCTTCTTTACGTCTTGTAGCTAAAATTCCAGAGATCGGTTAATAAACTGATCTTTAGCGTTAAGGATAATGCAGTAGAATGAATCACGAAGAGTTTTCATTTATAAATCAAGACTTCGCTTTTGTACAAAAAGCGCAGTCTAGAATAAGTGATAATGAGGCTTTACTCGATAGGTTTTTAAACGAAAAAAACCTAGATAAAGCCTTGTTGTTATGGCTTGAAGGCTCTTCAGATTCACCTATATCTTGGACTAAAGAATCACTTGGTCCTTATTTACAGCGCGTAATTGTTGAACTTGATCAACTCATTTCTGAACAATTAAACCTCATAATTCATAATGATAGATTTCAAAAGCTAGAAGCCAGTTGGCGTAATCTTTGGTGGCTGATACTTCAAAGCGAACAATACGACAAAGAAAATAAAGTAAAAATAAAAGTATTGAACTGCGATTGGGCAACACTCTCTAAAGATGTAAACAAAGCTATTGATTTTGACCAAAGCCTATTTTTTCAACTACTTTATCAAAGTGAGTTTGATAGCGCAGGTGGCGAGCCATTTGGTGTAGTAGTAGGTGATTATGAAATTAGTAACATGTGCTCAGCAGGCACAATTTATAATGACATAGACACAATAAAAGAAATATCTAGAACCGCTGCCGCTGCTTTCTCTCCATTTATTTGCTCAGCTTCTCCTAACTTATTTGGTGCAGACAACTTTTCTGATTTAGGCTATTACGGAGACTTATTTAACCAGTTTGAACAACCCGAATACGCTAAATGGCAAAGCTTTCGAGCGATGGAAGAATCTCGTTTTATTGGGCTTACGCTTCCTCATGTATTAGTTAGACCGCCATATAGCAATGATGGAAAACGTCATCAAGATTTTTACTTTAAAGAACAAATTAAAGACCCTGAAAGCGATATGCTTTGGGGCAATGCCGCATATCAATTTGTATCTACCTTAATAAGAGCATATTGCGATAGTGGCTGGTTTGGTCACATTCGTGGTATTGAGCCGGGTAAAATTTCAAAGGGGCTGGTTACAGGGCTGGCGAGAGACAGTTTTGCAAACGACACCTATCAAAAAGAAGCAAAGCCACCACTAAACTTGTTAGTGACAAGTAAGTTTGAAAAGCAATTTTCTGAACTTGGCTTTATTCCAGTATCGTCAGTGACTAATACAGAACACATTGTTTTTTATAGTAATGCATCGGTTCAAAAAACCAAAAACTATGAATCAAGCGCCGCTAATATTAATGCGCGCTTATCTTCAATGCTGCAATATATTTTGTGTGTATCTCGTTTTGCTCACTATTTAAAGCTACTAGCTCGAGACCGTGTCGGCTCTTATAACACGGCACAAGCTTGTGAGCGAGACCTACAAGCGTGGATAAATAATTATACAACGGCTTCAGACTCCTCCTCCGAGCATATAAGAAGTAAGTACCCGTTAAGTAATGCCAGAATAAAAGTCAGTGAAAATAAAGCCAATCCAGGGCATTACTTTTCTGTTTTACAATTACAGCCACATTTTCAATTAGATCAGATGATCTCCAGTATTAAATTAATTACAGAGCTCAGTCCTCATCATAAAATAAAGGAATAGTCATGAAAAAAATACATAGCTTAATTCGCGAGGGGAAACTTACTGATGCATTATCTTGTTGTGCTACAGAGCTTCAAGATGAGCCATTAAACTTTGATATCAGAAGTATTTACGCCGAATTACTTTGCATAAATGGTGAACTTGAAAAAGCCGATAAACAGCTAGATTTCATGGTACAAAAAAATCCAGAATTTGCAGTAGGTGCAGTAAATTTAAGGCACTTAATTCGTGCTCAGCAATCTCGTGTAGATTTTTATCAAGGTAAAGGCATTCCTAAGTTATTTCATGATGCGAATGAGTTAGACACACTATTTTTGAAAATGCATGTTGCTCTGTTAGAAGGCTCAACTGACGAAGCAGCTCAGTTAGCTCAAGAGATGGAGTCTTTAAGAGTTAGCACAGACGAGGCATCAACAAGAGATCTCGATGATTGCTTAAGCCCGTACCTAGAGGTTTTAGGTACTAATGGTGAGTTTTATCTAGCAAACTTTAACGAAATTGAATCGTTAAAAATGGAGCCAGTAGAATCTTTATTAGAAAGTATTTGGTTACGTGTTGAAATTACAATTAAAGATGGTCCATCAGGTACAGCTCATTTACCACTTGTTTATATTAACTCTGAATCGGAGCTTGAAAAGCTAGGTCAAGTGTCTGACTGGGTTGAGTTAAAAGATGAATTTATTATAGGTAAGGGCATGAAAATGCTGTTTGTTGATGATGAGGCTATCACCATCCCAAATTTAAAAATAAGCTCACTTGAAACAGCATAATTTAAGCTTAAGCAACCATGATAGAGCATAAACAACAGCTTCAAGCATCCATTATAGATAGGCTCATTGACGATGAGCCCGACTTCCAGGATGCGCCATCACGTACCGAAGGCATCACTATTAGTGAGCTTAGAAAAAACGTGCGCAGAGATATAGAAGCTTTGCTAAATGCTCGAATTCAATGGCATACATGGCCAACTCAATACACCGAGCTGGCTACTTCATGTTTGTCTTATGGTTTACCTGACTTTTCGAGTATGTCTGTAAGCTCTCACGAAGGGCGCGCATTACTGTGCGAAACCGTCAGAAATACAATTTTAAAATTTGAGCCACGGTTTCTTGAAGTTGAAGTGTTCACTGACGAAGAAGTACCTTTAAATAGAGTATTAAATTTAAGAATAAATGCGCTTTTATACGCCGATCCTGAGCCAGAATTTATTAGTTTTGATTCAGAAGTAGAGCCCGTGAACTTGGGTATGAAGATTATTGAGGCATCATTATGAACGATGAGTTATTGAAGTATTACAATCGTGAATTAGCATTTGTGCGTCATCTAGGTAAAGACTTTGCTGAAAAATATCCAAAAGTTGCAGGGCGTTTAAAGTTAAGTGAAGATCATATTGAAGACCCTCATGTCTCAAGATTAATAGAATCTTTTGCATTTTTAACTGCCAATATAAGGCAAAAGCTCGACGATAGTTTCCCGGAGTTAACGGATGCTTTGCTAGGGCAAATGCTACCAGATTACCAAGCGCCAATTCCATCAATGTCAGTTGTTAAGCTCGAAGCTGAGAACTTATCTACGGCAGGTGTGGTTATACCAAAGGCAAGTGAAGTAGAAACTAACGTTGACTCAATGAAGCAATGTAAATTTCAAACGTGTTATGAAACCTACCTTTGGCCTGTCGAAATAACAAATGTGCAATTTGATAATAGCCCATTTGTAGCGCCCAAGCCTCGCTGGCACGAAAAAGCAAAATCTATTTTCAAAATAGAATTAACAGGTGAGTATAAAGGGGTTTCGCTTGCAGAAACTGGCCTTGAAAAATTACGAATTTTTATAAATGGCCAATGGCATCATACACTTAAAGTTTACGAACTACTGTTCAAACATAGTATTGGTATTGCTATAAACAATGGCGATGAAGGTATTCGATATCTGTCAAAAAGCCAATTAAAAGCAGTGGGCTTTGATTCTAACGAAGCAGTGGTCCCTTATTCGCAGCGCTCATCTGCCGGATATCGTTTGCTCGTCGAAAACTTTACTTTTCCTGAGAAGTTTAGGTTTTTTGAGCTTGAAGGCATTCTTTCATCACTCCCTAAGCAATCTAATAAATGTAGTATTTATATTTACCTAGATACTGAATCTGCTGAGCTTGAAAAGCAAGTAGATAAAGATATGTTCTTATTAGGCTGTACACCAATAATAAACTTATTTGAACAAGAGCTTGAGCCAATACGACCTGAGATCAGTGAATATGAATATCAGTTAACACCACGTTATATGGACTCGGAAATATCAGAAGTAATTGGTATATCGGAAGTTATTGCATTTGACCATAAGGGCAATAAACAAATTGTTTCGCCTTTTTATGGTCAAACACATCCTAAATATCACGGACATGATGATTTGTTTTGGCATATTCGTCGAGAAACTGCCTCTTGGGCTGGCGGTTATGTAGAGTCAGGTACCGAAACATTTTTATCGCTAGTTGATGCTACTTTTGAAAACAGTGCTATGGAATATGGTGACGGAAACTCTGTACTTACTGTGCGCGCAAATTGTAGTAATCGTAACCTACCGGCAAGCATGCCATTTGGTGATGATGAACTTGGTTTATTAATGCCTGAGCGCGGCGATGTAATTAAAAAAATTAGATGTTTAACGCCATTTACTCATGCAGTGAGACCTATATTAGCTGATGCAACACGGTGGCAGTTAGTTAATCATTTAACGCTTGATACCTTTAGTGGTGAAGACGCATGTAATAAGCTTAAAGAAGTTTTACGTTTATACGATTTTAGAGCATCGCCACAAACTAAGGGTATGATAGATAATATTTATAGAGTGGTAATAGAGCCCTCAACAGCCCGTGTTATTCAAAAAGGTAAAGTAAGCTTTGCCACAGGCAGCGAAATAGAAATTACATTTGCTAACGATGATTTTTCTGGCAGCGGGATGTTTTTCTTTGCATCAATACTTGATCACTTTTTTGCTCAATTTGCAGCAATAAATAGCTACACACGTTTAAGCTTAAGGCTTAAAGAGCAAGAACAAATTTATTTTCAATGGCCTGCAAGAGTGGGTGACAGTCCATTATTATGATTAAGCAAATAATCTCACAAGCTTCTCAAATTGATTTTTATAAAGCTGTTTTCATAATTGAAAATCAGCTCAAAAAGCGCGGCTTAGATTATCGACATGTCGGTTACGACAGTAATCCAAAGCAAGAGTTGATTAAGTTTACAGCTACCCAAAAGTTTGGCTATCCAGGTAATGCAATTACCAAATTAGAAGAAATAGGTTTCGAAGACGGTATGCATAAAGTAAATATGCAGGTTTCTTTTATGGGGCTAACGGGTTGTTCAGGCGCTTTACCCCAGTTTTATAGCGAACTCGTGATGCAGCGTTTGCGCTATAAAGATACAACCATGCGTGACTTTTACGACATGTTTAATCATCGTTTAATCTCACTGTATTACCGTGCTTGGAAAAAATATAAACCATCGCTTAATCACGTAAATAAAGATAGAAACAGAGATCCTTATACACAAATACTGGGTCTATTAAGTGGTGGTTACAACGAACACCAACTGCATTTTTCGGGTTTATATAGCCGTAAAATTAGAAATGCATTTGATTTAAAAAATGTACTTTCGTCATACTTAGGCTGTGAAGTATCAATTAAACAAATGGTTGGCCAATGGCACGAGCTAAAAGAGCAAGAACAAACCCGTTTAGCAAGCCAAGCATTATATGAAGGCCAGCACGCCCGTTTAGGCGTTGATACCATGATTGGAAATAAAGTATGGGACGTATCTTCTAATATCGAAATTCACATAAAATCAGATGATCCAGATAAAGCAAAACAACTTTTGCCCAAAGGTCCGCTTTTCGAAATCGCGAATAAAATAACAAAAGACTATGTTGGAAATGCCATTAACTTTCGCTTAGTCATTGAGTCAAATTTTCAAAATTTAGGTGCCGCTAAACTTTCAAAAAATGAGTGTCAGTTAGGTGCCAATAGCTTCTTATCTGTACAAGATAACAAATTAAAATCTAACCCTACTAAGTTATCGTTTAAGGGATAATTAAAATTAAAAGGAAAAAAGTATGTCTTCGATGACACTGAATAAACTAGTTGAAAAACTGAGTCCTGATTGCAGAAAAAGCCTAGAAGGTGCTGTTGCTATATGTAATAGCCGCAGTCATTTCACGGTTGAACTTGAGCATTGGCTACTTTCAATGATTGAGCAGCAACTAGATGACGTTAGACTGATTTTTGGCTCATTCGATATAGATATTGATAAAGTTCAGCAGGATTTAAATCAATCATTAGAGTCGTTTAAAACGGGTAGTGAGTCATCTCCTAGTTTGTCAGTGCATGTAACCAGTCTCCTCAAGCAATCATGGTTAAGTACTAGTATTGAGTTTACAGATAATCAAATTCGTAGTGCATATGTTATTTATACCCTTACCAAAGACGATACATTATCCAGCTTAGTAACACGTTGTAGTAAGTTATTTAATAAAATAGAACCAGGTCAATTGCTTCATGCATGGCCTGAAATCGTTGCGCAATCTCAAGAGCGTAACCATTCAGTACAAAATGCGTCGACTCAGGCAAATGCTGGCTCTAAAACCCCAAGCTTAGATCAATTCACTGTTGATTTAACTGCCCAAGCACTCGCTGGAAAAATCGACCCTATTCTAGGTCGTGACTTCGAAATTCGCCAAATGGTTGACATTTTAACAAGGCGTCGTCAAAACAACCCAATTTTAACTGGTGAAGCAGGTGTAGGTAAAACAGCAGTTGTTGAAGGGCTCGCGTTAAGAATTGCTCAAAAAGATGTACCGGCTGTATTACAAAATGTAAAAATTCACAGTTTAGATTTAGCACTACTACAAGCTGGTGCGGGTATGAAAGGTGAATTCGAAAATCGCCTCAAATCGCTTATCAACGAAGTAAAAAATGCGGTAAATCCGGTTGTTTTGTTTATTGATGAAGCACATACCATGATTGGTAGCGGTGGTGCAGCGGGTCAAAATGATGCGGCAAACCTATTAAAGCCCGCTTTAGCACGTGGTGAATTACGCACAATAGCGGCGACTACTTGGGCTGAATACAAAAAGTTTTTTGAGAAAGACGCTGCATTAACGCGCCGATTCCAAGTTGTAAAAGTTGAAGAGCCAACGCCCGAAAAAGCCGTAGCTATGTTACGTGGCTTAGTGCCGGTAATGGAAAAGCATCACAAGGTGTTTATCTCTGAGCAAGCACTTGAAGGCGCAGTGCATTTATCTCATCGTTATATTACGGCTAGACAATTGCCAGACAAAGCTGTGGCGCTATTAGATACAGCTTGTGCACGTGTTGCAATGAGCCAAGCATCTACTCCAAATACTATTGAGCAGCTTGTAAATCGCTTAAGCGAAATAGAAACACAAGTAAAAATGCTTAATAGAGAACAAAAAACAGGTTTAGATCACGCAGAGCAGTTAGACACTTTAAAAGCAGAGCTTATTACAATTGAAGAGCAATTAGAGCCTTTAAAAGCGCAATTTAAAACTGAAAAAGAAATAGTCGCTGAGCTTAATCAAGCGTTAGAGCTTATTAACTCACAAGATGAAGAGTCATCTCAAGAAGTACTCAATAAGCTTAGAGCTAGTAAAGAAAAACTAGCCGCTTTTGAACATAATATGGTGCATTGGCAAGTCAACGAGGAGCTAATTGCACAAGTTATTTCAGATTGGACGGGTATTCCTGTTGGTAAAATGCATGAAGATGAAATTCATGGGATTTTAAATTTAGCCACACAAATGAAGCAACGCGTTGTAGGGCAAGACCATTCTCTTGATTTAATAGCTAAAGTTGTTCAAACATCGCGTGCTCAGCTAGCAGATGAAAGCCGCCCTAATGGTATATTTATGTTAGCTGGGCCGAGCGGTGTAGGTAAAACCGAAACAGCTCTATCACTTGCTCAAGAAGTATATGGCAGTGAAGACAACGTTACCGTAATTAATATGTCTGAGTTCAAAGAAGAACATAAAGTGTCTTTATTACTTGGCTCACCCCCAGGATACGTAGGTTACGGTGAAGGTGGCATATTAACCGAAGCGGTAAGAAGAAAACCATACAGTGTTGTACTTTTAGATGAAATGGAAAAAGCCCATCCCGGTGTGCAAGATATTTTCTATCAAGTGTTTGATAAAGGTACAATTAAAGACGGTGAAGGCCGCGATATCGATTTTAAGAATACAATTATAATTATGACCTCAAACGTGGGTACAGACACCACAATGAGTTTATTTGAAGACGAAGAAAGTAAACCGAGTATTAAGGGTTTATTAAAGGCATTACAAGATGATTTACTCGCGTCATTTAAACCTGCGTTTTTAGGGCGTATTAATGTAATACCTTATATACCGTTAAGTGATGATATTCTTACTGAAATTGCAGCTATTCAAATAAACAAAATAATTAAACGAGTTAAAAAGCACTACAATGCAGAGCTAACTTATAATAATGATGTAATTGAGTATATTATTGCTAATTGTCAAAATGCAGGCTCAGGCGCACGTAATATTCACACTATACTGCAAAACAGAGTGCTGCCATTATTGTCTGAAGTTTTACTTTCTAGCATGATTGAAGACAAAGAAATTAATAGTATATCGTTATTAATAAAAGATAATGAATTTGAACTAGAGCTGAATTAAAGATTAATTAAAGTTAATTTGAAATAACTTGTTATTAAGGTTGTTTCTTTAGTTTGAGGGCATTATAATTTTGGTGCCTGATATCACTACATGGAATTTTTGAGACATTGTCTTCATCTAAGGAAAGGAATCAGAAGGCCTTTTCATTGCTGTATTAAAGATAATGGTTTCAAAGGAATTTTGGTATAAACCAAAGTAAAGAATCCAGTATTAATGGATAACATTGTTTAATAAAAAGGAGCATTATCGAATGCAAGCAAATACATATTTAAAATACGGTTCAATCAAAGGCGAAACTACTGCTGAGTCTTTCAAAGATTTAATTACAGTTTTATCTCTTGATTGGAATGTAAGTCGTGAAATTAGCTCAGCTACTGGTACAGCGATGGACCGTGAGTCAAGCTCTACTCGTTTAGGCGATGTAACAATCACTAAACTTCAAGATAAAGCATCTCCGGATCTTTTCAAAGAAGCGACAATCGGTAAAGGTTTACCAGCTGTTTTCCATATCACTAAACAAGGTGATAAAGTTGAAGAAATCATGAAAATCGAACTTACAGATGCAATGATTTCTAGCTACTCAGTATCAGTACAAAACGATCGTCCGATCGAAACAATCACTATCAGCTACACAGAAATGATGATGACTGTTACTCCAACAGACGACAAAAATAACATTACTGCTCCACTTGTATACGGTTACAGCGGTGTTAAAGGTCAACAAATGTAATATTTGTTACCTTCATAATGGCTCTGGGCATTGCTCAGAGCTTTTTTTGATCTTTAGGACGGGAAAAGCAAGGAATGCAAAAAGCAACACAAGATAAAAACGTAATTCAAATAAGCACCCCTGCTGGTAAAGATGCCCTCTATTTAACTCGTTTTGTTGCCCAGGAGGCAATGTCTGATTTATTTGTTATGTCTGCCAATATGTACACCATTGGAAAACAAATAGCACACGAAGATTTAGTTGGTAAACCTGTATCTATTAAAGTAAAGAATGCAGATGGCGGTGGTGAGCGTTACTACCACGGCATAGTCAGTCACTTGGTTTCAAACGGAAGCCGTACAGCAGATGTAGACGAACAAAAGAACTATATCGACTATCAAGCCACCATAGTTCCTTTTGCAGCTTCTATGCGCAACCGTAAAAACAGCCGCATCTTTCAAAAGAAAACAATTAAAGAAATATTTGCTGATTTATTTGGCCAACACAATGTTGCCTTTAGCGATAAAACAAGTAAGACCTATCCTAAGTACGAATATTGCGTTCAGTACCAAGAGTCCGATTTTGATTTTATTCAGCGCCTATTTCAACAAGAAGGTATTTTTTACTTTTTTGAACACTCAAACAGTAGCCATACGCTTGTTTTAGCTGATGATATAACAGCCTATGAGGTGTGTGGTGAAGGTAAGGTTGTATTTTCAACTGGTCACTTAAGCGAATCGCATGTGTCGCGTTGGCAAGGTGGTTTAAGTATAGCCCCAGGTAGCTTCAAGCGTGTTGGTTATGATTTTAAACAGCCATCTCGATATCCTGATGGCGAGCAAGCAAACCCTGAACTTCCTACGCAGTCGGTCTCTGAGATTTTTGAATACACGGGCGAGCAAGAGTGCCACCCGCGTGCTGCTAATTTAGCGTCAGTACAATTAGAATCACTACAAAGAGACATGAAGCTTTCGAGTGGCCGCAGTGACTGTCGCTCATTTACGGTTGGTAAATTATTTAGTTTTAAAAAGCACGAAGACCCACGTCTTGAAGGTAAAACATTTGTTATTACCTCTATGATGACTTCAATTACAGTACCCAACCAATCAGGTTCGCAGCAGTCATCGCTAGAAGAAGTTTATTCAAACCACTTTGAATGTGTACCAAAAGAAATTCCTTACAGAGCCCAAATTAATAAGAAAAAACCTGTAATTAACGGTGTGCAAACAGCCATTGTAACCGGTGATAGCGCCGATGAAATAATGATTGACCAATTTGGACGCGTAAAAGTACAGTTTGATTGGGATCGTGAAGGTAAAAAAGATTCAAAAAGCTCATGTTGGATCCGCGTATCGCAAAATTGGGCAGGTAAAAAATGGGGCGCTTTTTTCTTCCCACGAGTTGGCCAAGAAGTCTTGGTTGATTTTATAAATGGCGACCCTGATCAACCCATAATAAGTGGGGCAGTGTATAACGCAGACTTAATGCCTCCGTACGCATTGCCTGCTGAAAAGACACAAAGCGGTATAAAAACCCGCTCTACAAAAGAAGGCGGGGCTGATAATTTTAACGAGCTTAGATTTGAAGATAAAAAAGGCAGCGAGCTTTTATATATTCAGGCAGAAAAAGACAAACAGCTATACGTTAAAAACGATCAAAATGACAAAACAGACAATGACCATAATGTTGAGATTGGCAACGACAGAAAAGTAGATATTGCTAACAACGACAGCCTTAAAGTTGCTAAAAATCGTATTGCCGAAATGGGCGACAACGATACTTTAAAAGTTGGTAAAACATTAAATATAGAAGCTGGTGATGAAATTATTATTAAAACAGGTTCAGCACAAATTAAAATGAGCAGTAGTGGTAATATAACTATCGAAGGTACTAATATAGATATTAAAGGTAGTAATGTTAAAGTTGACGGCAGTGCTATAACTTTATCAGCCGGAATAATTAAATTAAATTAGTGCAAATATGGAAATAATAAACAGTTATTACACAGGGCTAAGAAACGGGATTAATAATAACGGATATGTTGTATATTGCCGTTATGGGTTGGCATATTTAATATGCTTACCAATTAATAGACCCGACGATCCATTGCTAAATCCAGCATTGAGTCACTTAAAAGCAATGAATGGTTATTACGCTAGCCAGTTTTTAAATAATTTACACCCAGCATTAAATAGTGAAGATATTGTGTCGGGATTATATCAATATGCTATGCAAAGCCCAGTTGCACTTTCAGATTACTCTCAAAGTGAATTAATAGAGTGTTTATCGCTTTTAGTGGCGCACAGTAAGTTATTAATAATCCCTTTATTTGATTAGTTTATTATAAAAATATAAACAGACAAGGAGTCTTTATGGGTAAGCCCGCAGCTACAATTGGTCACATGCATGTGTGCCCTAAAACAACCGGCACAGTGCCGCATGTAGGCGGCCCTGTAGTTATTGGCTCAACTAATGTGTTAATTGGTGGTATGCCCGCTGCGCGTAAAGGCGACATGATGGTGTGTATTGGCCCACCAGATAGTATTAAATCGGGTTCTGGCTCGGTTAAAATTAACGGTAAGCCTGCAGCTAGAATGGGTGATGACAGCTCCCATGGCGGTAAAATTGTTGTTGGCAACCCTACAGTATTAATAGGTGGCTAACCTTGCTATCTACATACCTAAGTAATCATAAAGCGCAACTGCTAGCAATTAGTGAAGCACAATATTGCCCTTTTACATGCGTAGGTTTTATTAAAACGCTTAAAACAAAGCTATTAGAAGCATGTTGGTTAACGGCTAAAAAAAATAACGTAACACAAAAATTTAGCCAGCCAGATCTAGTGCAATTAATCACTTTTTTACAAAGTGACCCCAATATTGATTCCGCTGCACAAGCATGCGTTGAGGTAATGGCTAATTTGCCTCAAAACATTAACTTAGCGTTTATTAACGCTTTAATGAACGAGCCTACCTTACATAGCCTAACTAAATTAATTATTTATAAAGTTTTGTTACAACAGCATAGCTTGAATTTAATCGCTTATATTGACTTAAAAACTTTGTGCTTTGCATTAACCACTGACAAAGAGTCACTTGAGCATTTACAGCCAGCGTTGGAGCAAAATTTATTAATAAGTAGCCAAGCCAAAAATACCGAAGTAATAAATACGTTTAAACACTTATGCAATGCTGGGCTTATTAATTCTCCGTTAATGTCGCTTTTTTTATTATCACTCAGTTGGGAACAGGTGAATGTAGTTGGCAACCATGCAAGCAACATTTTAACGGTTGACCAAACCATGCAGGTATTACTGCAAAGTAGCTTTGCAAAATTAATTCCATTAGCTAATACTTTTTTAAATAAAGTTGAAGAACCACATACCATTATTGCTTTAATAAGACGCTTGCTTGGCGATAAGCTTGATTTATTGGTGAGTTTTGAGACGCAATTACATGCGTGGCAAGGTGATGCGCTATCGTGCAGTGAATTTAAGCGCCAGTTACAAACTAACTGGCCAAAGTACGAAAGTGAGCTTTCACCTTTGCGCTTAATAGCTGGAAAGGCATTAAATATTAAGTTAAATGCGATAGAAATGTCTGCTATGGATAGCTATAGCCAAGCTGTATTTAACTTATATAACTACTACCAACACGCTACTGCTAAAAAGTTAGCTGCGGAGGCCGTGTTGTGAGTGCTTTTAATATTAATATGGGGTGTTTTTTAGCGCCATTTTCACAAGACATAGATGAGCTTTTATACGGCGAAGAGTCTGCATCAAATGAGTTTAAAGAATGGCAATCGTGGAATGCATGCATTTACGATTGCATATTAAAAGCAAAAGAATTATTTGCAAAAGTTGAAGACTTACAAGCGCCTTTAGTTTGGTTGCTTCCTGCGCTTGAATACCAAGGCGAGCTTAAGCAACTTTTGGCAAATAGTTTAAAACAGTTATTTCCACAGCATGTAAGTCATATTTTGTTTTATGGTGCTACAGGCGCTAATGCAATGATTGAACTTGTGCAAAAAAATCAGTGGAAAAAGGTTAACGTACTTGCAGTAGATGCAACATACAAAGTAAATATAAACGGTGAATATACTTATCAAGGTGTTGGAGGTGCATTTGCAACTGTTACAGCGGTTAAAACTGGTTGGATGCAACAAAGCCACGAACTGGCTCCATCTGTAGATTTTATAAAACATAACCAATTAAGTGGGATTTTTTCTAACATTGCGCTTAATAGTAAAAAACAAATAGATTTTATATGTGCGCCAGGTAATGGCGTAAACCACGAAAGCGATGTGTGGTTAACAAATTTACAATTGCTCAGTAATTTAATTAGTGAGCATACACATTATGAATTACCTAATTACAAATTAGGTAAAATTGGTGCGCTTGAAGGACTCGTCAATTTATATCAATTGACCTCAAGCCCGGCTATTGTAAATCACTTTAAACACGCGTTAGTGATTTCTCAAGAACAATCAAAATACCAGGCCGCAGCATCATACTTATGGATAAGTGAGGAAGTACACAACTAATGCAAAGTAATACAGTTGTTTTACAAGGAACAAGTTACCCCATTTGCCTCGTTGCTGGTAAAGGCCAAACGCCCTCTGGCTATGCACCTGCAGTAGCAAACACGGCACAAAGTGCTAAACAGCAAATAGCTGAAATTGGTGGTGCGCTAACTGGCGATGCTGCCAAACGCCTCGACGTAATTAACTTATTAAATAGCGCTGGCGTTAGCTGCCCACGCAGCGCCTCTGCCCGCGAAACCGCAAGTGCACTTACCCAAGCTTTAATAGCTGGCGCTGTAACGTGTTATCACCAAAAAGCAAAGCCATCTATTCAAGTTAGTGATAACACCAATAGTGGAGCAGCTGGCAAAAAGTCGAGCAAAAAATCAAGCTCAACAGCATCAGGGAAAAGCGCATCGCAAGCACCCGCTAAAAACACTGGCGGTGCAAGTAATAACACCGCAAGCGAAGAGCCCATTACAAATCAAGAGTGCCGTTCAGATCCGGTATCAATGCTGTCGGGCGAAGAAATTCTCCCGCTCATCGACTTTACCCTAGCAGGGAGTCGGCAATTAGTGTGGCGACGTTTGTATCGCTCATCTCATGCTGATGTGTGTACAACAATGGGTAATGGTTGGCGCCATGACTTTATGGCAAGCCTTACAGAGCATTACTTGCCACCGCCAAAAGTGGGCCCTAAGCAAAAAGGGACTTACTGGTTAGAGTACCAAGACGAGCACGGCGCTAAACATAAATTTGAAAAGGTAAAGCCTGGCCAATCGAGCTATCAGTTAAGTAGTAACCTTGCGCTACATTACCAAACAAATGGTAAGCAAGTACTTGTAACGCCAGATGACCAACACCTTACCTTTAAACCAGGTGAAAGCGCGTGGTTGCTTGAAAAAATAATTAACGAAAAAGGCCAAAGCATCGCGTTTTATTACGATGCAAAAGAGCGCCTACACCGTATAGAAGTAAACAAAGTACGTGGCTGTATAATTAGCTACAACGCGCAAGGTTTATTAAGCAAAATAGCAGCGTATTGCACCGATAAAAACAACAAACAGCAATTGCTATCGCCATTGCTTGCAAGCTATGAGTACGACGAAAACAAAAATCTTGTTGAGTCTACTAATCAGCAAAACGAAACTGAACGTTACGCCTACAACGCCGCTAATTTATTAACAAAGCGTACCCGAGCCAGTGGCTTTAGCCATCATTTTGAGTGGGATAGCTACTCATCTAGCGCTAAATGTATAAAGCAGTGGGGCGATAACAACACCTATACCTACCAGTTTGAATACAACCTTGAGCGCGGTGAAACAACCTGTATAGACTCTCGAGGCCACAAAGAGCACTTTGTACATAACGCACAAGGTAAATTGGTAAAACATACCGACCCTAACGGCAATGTTTGGCAATATACATACAATGCACAAGGCCAAAAGCTCAGTGAAATAAAGCCCGATAGCAGCATAACGCGCTATAGCTACACACCTTTCGGCCAATTAGAAACAATAATGCAGCCAGATGGTAGCCAAACCCATTTTGCTTACAACCAACTTGGGCAACGTGTATTAACTACCTTACCTGATGGCCAAACCATTACGCGTAAATACAGTGTGGCTGGCTTATTACAAAGCGAAACCTTTGGTGACGGCCGCACTACGTTATACAGCTACGATAAGCTCGGCCAGTTAACCCAGCATATTAATAAAAACGGCCAAATCACCAAGTTTATTTGGAACGAGCAAGGCGAGCTGTTAGCTAAGCACCATAACGATGAGCTAATACGTTACAGCTACGACAGCTTAGGCCGCGTAAATGCCACACTTAATAACGCAGGCTTACTCACTCAATATAAATACAATGAGCACGGCCAGCTTACACAAACCATTGCCTTTGATGAAAACGAGCCTGAAAATAAACAGCATCAATATTTTAGCTACGACGAAGCAGGGCGATTAATTAGCTCGCAAAACAGCAAAGGCGATACCACAGAGCAACATTTTGAAGGGCTAAGCCAACCGCATTGTGTTATTCAGCCCGATGGCAGCGCACTGCATTTAACATACGACAAAGAGCGGAACTTAACAGCCATAGAGCGAAGCGACGGCCATGTATACCGGATAAGTTACGACGCGAACGAAAACCCAACACAAATAACCGGGTTTGATGGCACGCTACAGCAATATAAATACGATGCCTGTAACCGCTTAGCTTCAGTAACGCAAAGCAACAAACGCCATGTAAAAATAGAGCGCGACAGCCTTGGCCGTGTAACTGCGCAGCATGCAAGCCTTGCAAGCGACTCACATATAATTAATAACGCCAATTACTACAGCTACACAAAGCAAGGTAGAATAGCGCGCGCACATAATGCGCAATCAACACTTAAACAAACGTTTGATAAAGGCGGCAGGCTACTGTGCGCCGAGCAAGTTAATAACCAGCAACAAGCGCATACCTTAAAATACAGTTACGACGAGTACGGCAGAAGGCAAACGCTTACGCTGCCAGACTCAACCACGCTTAAATACAGCTACAACCAGTTTGGCCAGCTAAGTGGCATTAACTTACTGCAAACCAACAGCAAAGAGGTAGAACTTGCAAAGCCGCTTGTAACATTAAGCTACGACAGCCAAGGTAATATTAAAGCCCAACAGTTTGGTAACAGCATAACCCTTACTCAACAGTTTGATGTATTCAACCGTTTAATGCAGCAACAGCTCACGCACCCAGCACAAACATTATTTGATACCTGTACGTACAACTACGACAGTGTAAATCAGCTTATAGCCCGTAAAAACGAAGGCGTAAGCAGCCAAAACATCAATTTTGAATACAACAGCCTAGGGCTGTTAATACAACAAACACTGGCAAGCTCACGTGCTGATACAACCACACACTACCAGTGGGATAGCTTTGGTAACCCGCAAAGCCAAACAGTAAAATCAAACACAAGCGATGCAGACACTAAAGATACAAGCCCGTGTGATAAAGAAACTAGCGATACAGCTAACGGCGAGCAGGGTATAAAACATGATACAGCCAGTAACGAGCATACAGCCAGCTCTTCTATTGATTTAACACGCGCCACGCATAGCGAATACAATGAGTTAGCGCCAAATAGTAGTGAAAGTAGTAGTAAAAATAGTAGCAACGCTGACTCAGTAGCAAACAATGAAAATACTAACAACACCACAATAAACAGTGCCACCGACACAGACCGCCTAACACAATTTGGCGATAGCGACTTTTACTACGACGAGTTTGGTAACCAAATACGCGAAACCGGCAAAGGCATAAAAACCCGTCGGGAGTACAACGCGTTTAACCAGCTAAGCTGTTTTAATAATAACGGCACGCTCACGCAATACGACTACGACCCATTAGGTCGTCGTATCGCCAAGCACACCGAGCACGGTAAAATTGACTACATTTGGGATAACGACCAGTTAATCGGCGAATGCCAGCACGGTGAATATACGTGGTATATCAACCTGCCAAACCAATTTCACCCTGTCGCGCTGATTAAACAAGGTGAGGTGTATTACTACCACTTAGACCAGCTTAACACCCCGCGTTTTGTAACCAACAACAAAGCAGAAGTCGTATGGGAAAACCAAGCCGATGTGTATGGCTATGAGGAGCCAGAAGCCGAGTCTGACTTTAATAAAGAAAGCAGCTTCACTCAGCCAATACGTTTTCAAGGGCAGTATTTAGACGAAGAGAGCGGCCTGCATTACAACCGCTACCGCTACTACAGCCCCAAACAACAACGCTTTATAAACCAAGATCCGATTGGCCTTGTGGGTGGAATTAACCATTATCAATATGCACCAAACCCGGTTAACTGGGTTGATCCAATGGGGTTGTTGTGTAAAGAGGGTGTGAAAAAGCTTTCTAAGATGATAGGCGACATCGTTGACCCAGCAACAAAAGCCAAAATATTAAAAATTGCTGAAGACAGTTCTCCAGCAGATGCCAGAACGGGTAATATTAAAGTAACAAGACCTAATGGTGAAAACAGATTAGAGCATGAATACAGTATCGAATCTATGGATGTTGATAACGGTAAAATTACTTTAACACGAGAAGTAGGCGATAAAGTGATTGAAACTACGATGAGCATTGAACAGTTTGTTGGTGGGCATGTTATTGATGGCAAAGTGGTAAATGAAGAATGGTCTCGTGAAACAGGAACGTTGACTGAGAATGAGTTAAAACTCAACAAAGCAACTAAAAAGGCAGGCAGTAAACGGACTGTTTCTTCTCTTCCTGTAATGTTGAAAGAGAATGTGGATACTCGTGATGCGGAAATGCTCGAGCGAGATAAGCATAAGGCAAAAACTTCACCAGAAGAAACAAAACGTTATAACGACCAAATACCAAAAATTAACAATGAATCAGCCAAAATTGGTGAAAAGGCTGCTGATGCAGCGATTAAAATACAATACCCTGGTTATACTCGTATTCACCCAACGAGCTTAGATAGTTCTACATCGGTAAAGGGTAACTTTGATATGGTTTATAAAAATGCTGATGGTGATGTCATTATTGTTGAAGCCAAGGGGGGCAGTAGCCCATTAGGTAAAATGAAAATTGGTAAAGAATATTATCAGCAAGGCACAACGAAGTATGCAGAAGCCATTACTAAAAACATGGCTAAAGCTTCACCAAATACAACAGATAAGAAAGCGGCTAATGCAATCGAAGTAGCTATAGAGAGCGACAACATAAAATATTTACATATTAAAACTCCTATTACTAAAACTGACGGTGGTTCTATAGTTGGTGAAGTGGAAATTTCAGAGTTTGATATCGAATTATTATAATTAGTAGGTTAATAAATGAAAATTGAAAGAGCATATAAGCCTAATTTAAAACAAGTGTCTGTAGATGAATGGTTAGAACCTCTACAGAAAAGAAGAAAAAAGATTTCAGAAAATCTGATTAAGAAAAAAGGTAACTTAATAAGGTTCTCTGAGCTTTATATTAATATATCCAGCTGGCTTACTTGGGAAGTTCAAACTCCCGAGATAGAAAAAGAGTCAGCAACAGGGCTACGTTATGCGTCTAAGATGTACGCAGCGTTCCTCAAACTTGCAGAGCAGCCAGAGCAAGAGCAAACCTTTAAAATATATAATTTACCTGAAGTAACGTGGAATGGTAAAGGTATGTTAGAAGCTGGTTATGCAGCTCCATCAGAATGGATTGATGCCTATTTTTTAGCGGTGATTACTCGCGATACTAAAAGTATGGATAGCTTGGCAAATTTTCCTATAGAAACTATGAAACAAAGTGCTACACAAGCTGATCCTGTTTTATACAGTGTGGTTGAAGTATTTCAAGCTTACCATAATCGTCTCCCTGATTTTCCTATGTTGTTAAATAATACAATGGAAGAGTTACTTTCAGATGGAGATGACTGGTCAATATATATAGGTATGGGATATTTAGAAACTTTTGGTGCATTAATGCCAGCAACTTTTGATATTGGTTGTAATTTTAATGAAGCACTGGCTAAAAACCTGCAAGCGCAAGAACGCTACCACATTAATGAGGCGGGTCCAGATCATGCCCCTGTAGATTCATTCTTGCCCCTACAATTGTTAGGTATGGCATGCATGTGGCACGATATGGGTAATGAGGTAACGGTTGAAAGTGATTCACTTCCTCGTTTTTTAATTAATGGAACTTATTTTAAATAATTAGAAATATAGGTAAGGAGGCTCAAACCACTATGTTTGGTTTAATAAAAAAATATGACGTACACATGTGCTCTGAAGTGAAAGGGATTATTACTTTAAACGGCAACCCTGTTGAAGGTGTTTTAATTAATCGCAGCCTCAAATTTGCACATAAAATTGAAAAAGAAGATCAGGTCATTACAGCTTCCGATGGCACCTTTAATATGCCAGAAGTTGTTGTTGAGTCAAAAATACCCGGTGATATGTTCTCCCATGAAGTTACTTATCAACTTATTACTGCAGTTCATGGCGGTGAAGAATATGAGCTTTGGAATAGTGAGCTACGTGGTATTGATGAACCCGATGAGTATAAGCAAAAGCTAAGCAGTCTAAACGCTGATTTAGTATCACCTAATGTGGATTTTATATTTCCTAACCATGCTCATGAAAATTTAGATTTTTATGGCTCGACTATTTGTAGATGGGAAAGTGACTTTGAAATCTATGAAACTGAAGACGACGATACGGATTACTTTAAAGATTTTAAATAATAAAAGGATTTTACATGAAAATTTTATCTCCTAGCATAGCGGCACAGCTGGCTGATTTTGCGTACAAAAGCATTGCGGTTTCGGCGGCTGGTGATCAGTCAAAAAAAATAAAGTCGAACCCAATCATTAGTAAGCACTTTGCATTTGATTCAAAAACATCAACACTAACAGGTGTAAGTGGCACAACAGCAGAGCATGTATTGAACCAATCTACTGGTTTTGGCTTTTTTGGTGTAGGCAAAGGTACCGGTAACCATGCGGGCGAGATTGTTATAGCAATACGGGGTACTGCTGGGCTTGCTGATGCGTTAACAGATTTACACTGTGGTGTTACCGTTGGCCCAAATTTAGCTCCGGTACATTCTGGATTTAATCGTACTTTTGAAACTATTAAACCGCAACTAGCAGCAATATTGAGTAAGGCAGGTGGGCGCCCTGTTCACTGTATTGGCCATAGCCTTGGTGGTGCTTTAGCAACGTTAGCAGCAAATTGGATTAAAGCTCAATATAAGGTGCCTGTAAAACTTTATACTTTTGGATCTCCAAGGGTGGGTCTTAACCCTTTTGCAATTAAAACAGAAACAAGATTAGATGGCATTTATAGGGCTGTTCATCGTAGCGACCCTGTAGCTATGGTTCCTGTTTGGCCGTTTGTACATGCGGGGAACGAATATAGGCTAAGTACGTGTGTTTCATTAACGGGGGCGGCGCATAAAATGGCAGGTAATGCACCTGGTTATATTAATACTGCAGCTAGTTACCCTGACTATAAAAGTATGCAGAAAGGCTCGATATCTAACTTAACGATGACACGTCTGAAGTACTATAACCGCCATCATGCTTCTTTTAATGCACATTGGTCTGAAAAAATCACAAGTGCCCTTATCACTTTATTACGTGAGAGCGGTAAGTTAGCAAGTATTATGGGTCAAATAGGCACATCAGGTGTTTTAACTATTTATGACTTATTAGCTCGGTCAATTGTAGAGATTTCTCAAATGTCGATTAAGTTTGCTGAGGATAGTAAAGGGCTAATTGGGCATATACTTAACTTTGTAGGAAAGCCATTTGTTGCCGTTGATATAACTTATGCAGGTGTAAAAAAAGCTTTAACTTGGATGTTAGAAAAACTTAAAACACTAGTAATTGCTGCGGTAAAAGTTTCACCTCATATCGCACTTGGTTAGTAATTAAATTAAGGCTCAGGTAACTACTGAGCCATTTTTTAATAAACGAGTAACAGTTAGTAAATGTAAAATATCTAGTTTAAAAGCTCTTCGAAGTTATTAAACATAAGGAAATACAGTGAATAAAATAAACACGGATGTAAATTATAAAACAATGGCCAGTAATGCACGCTTAGTGATGCTTGGTGAATCAAGCCATAGCACTGCCGGATATAAGTATGAAGCAATAAAGGCAATCAAACAGCTAAAAGCTGCTGGTTTCACGCATTTTGCAATCGAAATGCTACCAAGAGCTATGCAGGAAAAAATAGACTTTTATCAACGCACAGGTAAAGGCTTTAATGTTATACAGCAGTATTTTAATAAATATTGGACCCATGGCTATTTAACACCTCATGCTTATGGTGAACTTGTTAAGGCTGCGCGCGATATTGGAATGAAAATAGTCGCGCTCGACGTGTTAGTCGAAACAATGGATATAATGGATAGTGTATGTTCTTCGGATAAGGGTATAGGAGGCGACTGCTTTGATACTCATACTTATAGAAACGCACTTTGGGCAGTTAATTTAGCTACTATATTAAACCGTTCAAGTCAGAATAGAGTTGTTGCTTTTATGCATCGCTTTCATGCTGTATTAAATGCAGCAGACCAGCCTGGTGTTGATGTATTTCTTAAAGATCACAATATTTTCAATGTACGCTTTATCGACTTTATTGGAGGGTTAAGTTGCATAAGTGATAGACGTTGCTCAGGTGACTCAAATCAGGATAAATCCCTAAAAGAGCTTTATTTTTATCGAGAAGGCTACCCGTACGAATCATCTGTTAAATCCTTTCAAGTGCATATACCTGAAAAACGTGTAAATAGTGATGGTTCACTACAATGGTAAAAATAATATCATTAATTATCTTTACGTGGGGTGTTGTATTTTCTTCTGTTTCGAGAGCATCGCTTTTTCCTAATATAGATATTAACTCCCCTAACCTAACTGTAGAAAAAGCCGCAAAGCAATGCCAAAAAAGCTTAATGCATGCACCTGAACAATTAGAAGCATGGTGTGAAAAAGCTTATAGTCTTGGAGATTGGGAGGCTTTGTATTACATAGGTGTGCACACCGGAGATGGTAATCGTTATTTGGAGGAACTTAATTCTCGTATTGCAAATAACGAGTATAGTGCTTTAAAAAAACTTGCTTGGATATACCGAAGTGGCCACTTCGTAAAAAAGGATTTAAGAGAATCTGCACGATTATATGAATTGTATTTACTGCATGATAATGAAATAAACTTTCAAACTGTTTCGGCACATTTTGAACTATCCACTATTTACCAAAGACTTGGTATGTGGAATAAAGTGATTACCCATACTGATTACGTTATAAATTATGCAAATAGAGCTGATTGGGTGCATCGCGCTAAATATATACAAAAGCAAGCCAAAGCCTCGTTAGCTGAAAATTAAACTTTAAATGTATTTACCTATAAATATAAAGGGAGCTATAAACGCCTAAACTAAAGCGCTATAGAAATGATATGGAACAACAAAACCAACAAACACTAACTAACCTTGTTTACGATATTTACGAAGACCCAACTTTAATAGAAGAGCATCAAGTGCTTATAAAACCTTTACTGAGCGATTTAGTTGCCACTGCGCCAGCTGGGTTTGAGGGTATGGCGACGATGATTAATACTCATATTTCTAATGGGTTTAAATTCAAAAATCCTAAAATACAAAAATTTGAACTTGAGTCGGGGCTTTTAAAACTTAAAACGTATTTTCAAAAAATAAACCTGTAATACCGTTCATAATTACTC
>NZ_DRGM01000049.1 GCF_011050055.1 Pseudoalteromonas prydzensis
CGTTAAAGCATTAGCATCAGAAAACGCGACTGTAGTTGTGGGTGCGGTGATTGACCCTGAAATGACTGATGAATTACGTGTAACGGTTGTTGCTACTGGTTTAGGTGGCGATCGTCGTCCGCAATTTGGCATTGTTGATAACGGCTTTAAAAAAGCATCGGGTTCTGATGTAAGCGGTTCTGCAGGTCAAGCAAGCAGCATGTATGTGCCAAGTTTTGCCAGCCAAGGTAGCAGTGAAGAAGTAACCGCGGCACCAAGTGTTGAAAAACATGAGTCAAGCATCACAACGCAAAGTAATAGTGGTTTATCAAAAACCAGCGAAAGCAGTAAAAAGTCTGATAAATCAGAAGGTGGCGATTATTTCGACATCCCTGCGTTTTTAAGAAAACAGGCTGATTAAGCAAATAAATAAAATTATTTTGCTTGAAAAGTAATCGAATTTGGCAGCTGGTCGTATATGTGATACAATCGGTAGTCTAACTGTAACTATAAGTGAGCGAAGCTATGATTAAACAGCGTACGATTGCAGAAATAGTCAAAGCCATAGGAATTGGACTTCATAAAGGTGAGAAGGTCACAATAACTCTCCGACCTGCGAGCGCAAATACTGGGATTGTATTTCGTCGTGTCGACCTTGATCCGGTTGTTGATTTTGAAACAACGCCTGAAGCCGTTGGTGATACGCAATTGTGTACCTGTTTAACTAACAAAGATGGCGTTCGCTTATCTACGACTGAGCACCTTATTGCGGCGGTAGCGGCAATGGGTATTGATAATCTGATCGTTGAATTAGATAGCTCAGAAGTGCCAATTATGGATGGTAGTGCATTACCATTTATATATTTGTTACAAAAAGGCGGCATTGCAGAGCAAAATGCGGCGAAGCGCTTTATTCGTATTAAAGAAAAAGTACGTATTGAAGAAGGCGATAAATGGGCCGAGATCGAACCCTATGATGGTTTCCATATCGACTTTGAAATTGCTTTTGACCACCCGGCAATTAATGAAAGCCGTCAGCGTATTGGTTTAGATATCACGGCACAAAGCTTCACTGAAGAAATTAGCCGCGCACGTACTTTCGGTTTTATGAAAGACATTGAATATATGCATGCGAACAACCTAGCTTTAGGTGGCAGCATGGATAACGCCGTGGTATTGGATGAGTTTAAAGTACTTAATCCGAATGGCCTGCGTTATAGCGATGAGTTTGTTAAGCATAAGATTCTAGACTGTGTTGGTGACATGTTTATGACAGGTCATAACATTTTAGGCAAAATTACTGCCTATAAGTCGGGTCATGACTTAAACAACAAGTTACTTCGTAAAATTATGGCAACTGAGTCTGCATGGGAATGGGCTACATTTGATACCCCAGTTACAATGCCAGCACCGGGCCTAGAGGTAGCTACAGCTTAATCGCAACCGCTTATAACAGTTATAAAAAATGACGCTAGCTAGCGTCATTTTTTTTGCTTAAATATTGCGGTTTAGTTGTTAACTTTAAACCTTGCTACAATTCTAACAGCTGTTGTAACTGTACCAGCTCAGTCACTTGGTAGGTTGGTGTAATGCCATCAGGTAACTCTACGTTAGGGTGTTGTAGCCAACAGCTATCAATCCCTGCATTTTGCGCACCGAGTATATCGCTGCTGGCAGTATCGCCGACCATTAAAATCTGCGCCTTGTCAGGGTTACCCATCAAATCAAACGTATGCTGAAAAATTTCCAGTGCAGGCTTTGCGATACCTACTTGCTCTGAGATGACCAGCCAATCAAACATATCTTTTAACCCCGTGTGCGCTAAGCGACGGGCTTGTAACTGCGTAAAGCCATTGGTAATGATACCAAGCTTAGCGTGAGGTTTAAGTTTAGTGAGTAGCTCTACAGCGCCTGGTAAGGGTTGGCAGATCTCAGCCATTGCTGTTAAAAAATCATCATTGAGTTTTTGAGCGGACACGTCTAGTTTAGCTGCCCACTCACTAAAGCGTGCTATTTGTAAATGCGATGCTGTTATTTTATTGTCTTGATAGGCAAGCCACAGTGATTTATTGGTTACTTGGTAATGCTGGTAATCACTGTCTGTAAAGTCCACTGCGTAATTGGAGAACATTCTTTTTAAGCCTGCAAAGGCGTTGAAGCTGAATAAGGTTTCATCGGCGTCAAATAATACATGAGTATACTTCATTAAACTTCCTTAGCATAAAGTGCAGGGTGCAAAAAAGGCGCCATTGCAAGTGTTAGTGCTTGGGTGTAGGTACTTTCGCGGGTAGCATGATGATTGGTTAATAAGCCTATTGCTCCGCCTTGCTGTTTGATGTTGCTGGTATTAAATGCACTATCCATCACATCTCCAAGCTCTTTACCTTGTAATAACGCGTTATACAGACTTGGTGGTAAAGGCAGGTTACTGCTGCGACCAATTGCGCGCTGGTGGTTGTTGGCAATCACCACAAATGCAAAGGTTGCAGGGCCATAACTAAACTGCTCAGCACCGCCCTCCATTGCCACGTAAAAATCTGCTTGGTGATGCTGTTGACAATGTAACACGCGATTTTCTGCGCCAATACGGGTTTCATCTTCACCGATTGGTTGATCAGGTACTTGTGAAGGGGCATCAACCCCTTGGCAATCAATTGTCATAGCAGGGTAATAGAGAGAGAAAATGCTGCGGGCAGCATTTATTTTTACCGGATTTTTGGAACCGACGAGAATGCGTAATGTCTCGGTCATGCTGACATCTCCTTTTATGATGAAGTCAGCAGTTTACATAAGCTATGTATTTCAGCAAGGGTATTTCTTAAATAGGTAAATCAACAGGAGCTAATTCGGCAAGCGCGCGCTTTTTAAGGATAATATCTTTGATTAGAGGCGTTAATACTAACTCCATGGCGAGTCCCATTTTTCCGCCTGGTACCACTAAGGTGTTGATGCGCGACATAAAGCTGCCTTCAATCATACGGAGGTAATACGGAAAATCGACGTCATCTATGCCACGAAAACGAATAACCACAAAGCTCTCGTCAAGGGATGGAATATCTTTTGCGCTAAATGGGTTGGAGGTATCAACGGTTGGTACACGTTGAAAGTTTATATGCGTGCGTGAGAACTGTGGCGTAATGTGATTAATGTAATCATCCATACTACGGACAATTGAGCCCATTACGGCTTCACGAGAATGACCGCGTTCAGAGGTGTCGCGGATTAGTTTTTGGATCCACTCAAGATTGATAATTGGCACCATGCCAATCAGTAAGTCGACATGTTTTGCTACATCATGATTTTCATCGACAACGCCGCCATGCAGTCCTTCGTAGAATAAAATATCAGTACTTGCTTCTAATTCTTGCCACGGCGTAAAGGTACCGGGTAATTGATTGTATGGTACGGCTTCATCAAAAGTATGCAAATAACGACGTAATTTACCTGCGCCGGTATCGCCATAAGTGCTAAATAAGCTTTCAAGCGCGCCAAAGTCATTCGCTTCACGACCAAAGTAACTTATGTGCTTACCTTCTTGTTGTGCTTCGCGAACTTTTTTATCCATCTCAGGGCGAGTATAGCGATGAAAGCTGTCGCCTTCTATAAATGCGGCCTCAATATTAAGACTACGAAATATATGCTTAATAGCACTTGTCGTGGTGGTAGTACCTGCACCAGATGAACCAGTGATCGCAATAATAGGATGTTTAGCTGACATAATTGTTCTCGTTTTAAGTAGCTCTGTAGTTATAAGGTGTAGTAAGGGGGTAGGTCAAGTGACATATTGGTAACAGATTTGGGTATAACCATGAAATAGCGCTATTATATGCCAGATAAATATGCCCGATAAAAATAATTAGAGAATGATATGAAATTGATTTCACCATGGTTAAGCTTAGTTGTCACCCTTGTTACTATCCCTCATACGGCTTTGGCTGCAATGCCAAAGAGCGAAATTTTGCTTGCCAAACTTAACACGGAATATGGTTTACAAGTAAGTCGTATAACTAATAATGATGTTTATAATAACCAACCGTTACTTACTCAAAGTGGTATTTATTTTACTAAAGAAGTGCAAACCGATGGGCAAAGCCAAACCGATCTGGCTTTTTATGATTTTAGCAATCAGCAAGTCGTTAATTTAACCAATACAGCTGTCAGTGAATATTCTCCTACTTTAACACCTAATGGCGAGGCTCTTTCAGCAATCGTGGTTGAGGCTGACGGTAAGCAGAAGTTATGGCAGTACCCGTTTGCTCATAACGTAACACCAAGTCGTATTTTTGAGTGGATAGAACCGGTTGGTTATCATGCTTGGGGGGCCAAAGACGATATGGTGATGTTTATTTTAGGCGAACCGCATACCTTACAATATACTCAGGTTGCTGCAGCGAAGCCGAAAGTGGTTGCTGAGCATATTGGCCGTACGTTGACATATAATCATGCATTAGCTGCCTATACATTTAGTTATAACAAAGCACAACAGCACTGGTTAGCCAGTTATGATCCGCAAAAGAATACAGTTACTGATTTGTTTCGTTTACCGCAGCATGTACAAGATTACGCATTTAAAGATACTAATACGGTTATTTATGCTGTAGATAATCGTGTTTACCAACGTCAGCTAACTAATCCTGAACAAGTTTCGCTGTGGCTTGATTTAACGCCTTACTGCGATAGTAATATTACCCGTATGAGCTATTTAAACGAACAGCTCGCTTTTGTATGTGCTATATAAAATAAGACTTTTCAAGCTTTTAGCTGTACTGTTGGGTACAGCTAAAAGCCTAATGAGAAACAAGGATAACCATGTCAGCTAGTCCAGAGCAAATCAACGAGCAACTAATAGCATTAGAGTGCCGTAGCAATTTTAAAATTAAAAATATCACTGAATATATGTTACCTAAATCAAAAGAAGCTATTTATCTGCATATAGAAGGGGGTCAAGCTAAGTTAGTACTTCGCCCTGCGCTGGAGGTTTTTAGTGATGATTTTAATAAAATTGAGGGTGTTAGCCGTATAGCTGGTTTTTTTCATAGTAGTGAAATGACCCGCTTTCCAACCCGTATATTTAAAAGTATTAACCCAATTCATTATGGTATCGGCTTTAAAATGACCAGTGTTGAAGGAGCAAAAGAGTTTATTTCTCAGCTGGTAAAGATTATCAATGGATAAATAACGCTGTTGATAAAAAACGGCAAGCCACTGGCTTGCCGTTTTTGTAGATATATACCCAAGCCACCTCAAGATGCGAGTTTCAGTTGGAATTAAAAGCGATTTAGGCAAGGCATTGATTGCAAAGAATGGTGATTCCCTTGTTAAAATCAATAACGCAGTATAAATCGCTTTTAAACCAACCCCTTGGGCGTTTCACAGGCACTTACTCTCATCGTTGTTCCTTCTTAAAAGGGACTGCCATTCTTGCAAAGTAACGCCTTGATATTAAGCACCTGTGAAACGCTGAATTCTGCATCTTGAGATGGTTTGGGTATAAATTAACGTTTTAAGAAACTATTAACAGACGCTAGTTCACGTTCTTTAAGTGCAATACAATTTTTTACGCTTTCTTCAAGTTTGCTTAAGGTGCGTGCATAACCTGGCTCATCAGCAATTTTGCTCATAAAGAAGCTCTGTGTTTTTGCTAAGCTGCTGGCGCTACAAGCTGAAGTGGTAAAGTTAGGCAGATTAGGTACAAAGAAAGGTGGCAAATTGGCCGCTACTTTATCGTAATTTTCATATACCCAATTGATAAATAAGCTTTCACGAGGTTTGCTATACATCTGTCCTGACATAATAGTCCGCATATCTGATGCAGTAACATCGTCAGTTAAGCTGTAATTTAATACCTTAGTTTGTAGCTCAGGTGTGCCAAAGTAACTCATCGCAGCGAGCATTTTTGTGCGCACTTGCGGATCTTTGGTGGTTTTAAAGGTATTTATATAGGCATCGAGTAGGTTTTTATCACCATGAAATGCCGCTAAGTTTAAGTAGGTTGATGCTAGGTATAGATCAACTTTTTCAGGATTGTTTAAGTAAACACGGGCTTGTGCTTTGGCGGTGTTTATAACGCTTTTGTCTTCACCATCAAACCCTAAACGTGCCACTACTTGCGTACGTAATTGCGAGATTGCCGCATCTTCATCCACTTTTGCAGTTAAACCATATTGTTTTGCTGCAGGCATGATGCTATTACGAATAAATTCAGGCCACAGCTCTTGGTTGCTTTCATCTTCAAAAGTACGTTTTTGTGCGGCTAAATAACCCAACGCAGTGTTAGCAACGCGTGGGTGTTTGTCGCTTACAAAAACTTCAAGTGTTTGCATTAAATGGGCAGCTGAAATAACACCTGCATCCAATAATGCATCAGCGGCAGAGAGTAACGCTAAACGTTCACGTACGGTGAGTGACTCGGCGGCATTATCAATTAATGCAGCAAATTGTTGCTCATCCATCACCCAGCGGTAATAACCTAAAGCGCCTTGATCTGGATAAATCCACTCAGGTTCAAATTCAAGTTCAATAGTTTGATTGGCTTTAGTTAATAGCACATTAGCCGTTTTAACTTTGTCGCCCGCACCGTATTTAATTGCTACCGGTACATTCCAAAGTTGCGCAGGGGCATCAACACCCGCGTTAGTAAAGCGGCTTTGATTAATAGTAAGTGTGTTACCTTGCTGAGTTACTTTAACAAGCGGAAATGATGACTGTTCGATGAACGATTTTAAAACCCCAGCCACATCTTTGTTTGATGCTTTACCGAGTGCCTGCCATAAGTCGGCAGCTTCAGCATTTTTATAAGAGAACTCTTTTAAATACGCACGAATACCTTGTTGGAAAGCGTCTTCGCCAATCCAGTTTTCAACCATCGCAAGTACAGAACTGCCTTTGCTATAAGCTAAGCCTAGGCCATCCATAATATCGGCTTCGGTTTTGATTGGTTTACGAATTGGCTTTGTGCTTAAACGGGCGTCTAACGCCATCACGTTATTTTGCGGCAGGTCTAAATGCGATTCAAACTCAGGGTTAAGCTGGGCTGTGATTTTAGCCGCCATCCAGCTTGCAAACGCTTCATTTAGCCATAAGTCATTCCACCATTTCATGGTGACTAAGTTACCGTACCATTGGTGAGCAAGTTCGTGAGCAATAATCGACACATTGCGTTGTTTTTTACTGCGAGTCGCGGTGGCTAAATCAAGCAGCAAAATATCTTCACGGTAGGTCACTAAGCCGGCATTTTCCATCGCGCCAAATGGAAACTCTGGCACGGCGACTGAATCTAGCTTTTTATATACGTAGGGAATACCAAAATAATCTTCAAGGGCAGCCAATACTTTTGGCATTGCTTGCTCGGCATATGCGCCTAAATGAATTTTACCCTGTGGGGTGATCACACGCCCTGGAATAGGCATACCTTTGACTTCACGCTCTTCAAACGGGCCCACGGCCATCGCCACTAAATACGAGGGAATAGGCGGTGTTTTATCAAAATAGTGGGTGGTCATCTCGCCATTTTCAGTGGTTTTTAGTTCAGGGGTATTGGCATACACTTTTTGCGAACTAGGTGCTGTAATTGTTAGTTGAAATGGAATTTTATAGCTTGGCTCATCGAATACCGGGAAGGCACGGCGGGCATCGCTCATTTCAAACTGAGTGAATAAATACGGCACACCTTGATCTAAGGTTTTATATAAGCCAACACTTTGGCGGTTATAAGGCGCGGTAAAATCGATTTTGAGGGTGTATTTTCCAGGTTGAATTTGTTCATCACAACTGAACTTAACTTTGCCAGTTTTCAGCATTTCAGTGCTTAAATCACAGTTTTCATTCCCCAGTAGTTTTGCCATTTGTGCTGCATAATCAACACCGTTAAGCTCGATATAGTGAGTTGGTTTTAGCACTTCGAGGGCTATTTCGGTCATACCTGAGAAAGTATCTTGAGCGGGATCGAGGGTTAAAGATACGTGTTGTGAGCTTGGTTTGGCGAGTTTTTCGAGAACAAACTCATTGGCATGGACTGAACTGACGGCAACCGCCACACTCAGAGTCAGTAGGCTTTTAATAAACATAGGGCACCTGGATTTTTTTTGTTAGAAGTTATGTACCAAAGCCTCAAAAAATAGTGCTTTGGCAGCGTCTTTTCCATCCTATCAGTTTTTTTATCTATGAGTAATACCAATCGTGTTAAGTTACTGACCATTTATAGCGACAGAAAAATACAGTGATAACAAGGCAGAAATTTTGACATGTAGTTGTTCTCGGCAATTGCTCCTGCATTGCTCTACCTCTTGCATCCATGCAGTCGTACATGAAAAATTACTAACGCAGTTAGCGCTTTATTTAGCGCGCTAGAATGGTTAAATATTTAAGTCGATTGGTATAATGAGCAAGTTAGTAACAAAGTTTGTCAAACTGCGTGACGTTGCACAAAACGCTGCCAGTGCAGCTGTGGGTTAACCACCCGAAGCTGTTGGGTAATCTGGTTTAGCTGTGTTACATCGGTAAACTCGTGCTGCTCGTATTCATTAAAGCCAAGCAAATAATTAAAGGCATCTTTATTATTTGCTTGCATGGCGTAAATGCGAATTTGCTGCTCAAAGTTGAGCCGTAAGCTACTGACCGCCGTTTTCATACCAAGTTGATCGATACTGGGGATATCACACTTTTGTAAGTACCCGGCACGTTCTCCTTCACCAGAGAACCAAATGCGCACTTTTTCACTGTAACGACCTGATTTTGCCGGTAAGTCAAATAATAGACGAGTGTGATTTTGTTGTTTAACTAAGGCGATATAGTCATTAAAACCGGCATCAAACAGGGCTTGATGAATCGGCACGATACGGGCCTTTATTTTACCGTGAGTATGAAAGTGAAAGCAAAATATCTGTTGGCGTTCGACAATGTCAGTCAGTTGCAAATGACCAATTTCGTCACTGTAGGCACCGCTGTAGTAAGCGATTAATGGTAGCCAAAAGTGCCAATGTTTTGCTTGTTCACGAGGGAGACGTTGATCACCATATATATAGCCATGGTAAAGCGTATGTAATTCCATAGCGGAAAAAGGGCGGCGACCAAGATGGGATTTCAACGTTATACTCTGAAAGTAAAGATGTGCGCTAGTTTATAGCAAATAAACCAGCGCAGTAAAGCAATGTTAAATAATGCTTATTCGCTCAACGCGCGTGCTAATCCAACGGGTTCGATTTCAACACAGACTTGGTCGTCATTCCAATTTAGGCCAACCAGTGCATCATCTTCTTTTAGGTCTTCAACCCAGTCATCTAAAAATTCATCTAAGGTGATTTCAAGCGGACTGTAATCAGCCCATTCTTCTTTACACTGAGCTTTTGCAGAGGCTTCACTTTCCCACAATAGGAGGACATCGGTGTTTTCAAATTGGTTAGAATCACATACCACAAAACCGCCATCTTCGGCACCTAGCGCCCATAGTTTCTCACTTAGACGTACTTTTTCAACAAAACTTACTAGTTCTGATTCTATTTCGATATCACTCATATGTTTACCCTTAAATGTTAATTACGCGGATCGGTTTGCTGCACTGCTTGTTGTTGAGCAAATGAATGATAAAACTCCATTAGCTCGGTGTGTGCTGTGAGATCTGTTAACTCGCGAAAGCAAATCCAATCAAGTAAGCAGTATAAACTGATGCACAGGTATTCACAGCTTTTAAATTCTGCATCCGCTAAATGGTTATTTAAATAGCTTAATGTTTCAGCAATACGTTCATTTTGTAAATTAAAAAATAATTTATCTTGCGTGGTGTCAAACCCTGAGCGTTGACATAACAACAGCTCAACAAGGGAATCATTGCAGCCATTAATCGTGCTAAGCAAGTGTTCTTGTTGCCAACTAAGGCGAGGGTGATTATACAGCTCGAGTAAAAAACGGATGATGTTATTCGAGTCAGCAAGTGTGTGCTGTTTGCAGATCAACACTGGGACTTTTCGCGCTGGGTTGTTTTTTATCATTAATTGACGATCGTGTGCAGCGAAAATATCGAGATTGATAAACTCAAGCTCGCAGTGATTTAATAGTGCCCAAATCCGAATGCGGCGTACAAATGGCGAGGTTGTTGAGCCTAATAGTTGCATGTGTGTACCTTTAAAATAAAAATAAAGCCGCAGAGGCGGCTTTATTCAAATTAGTTGAAAACTAACATTATTCTGAACGGCTGGTGACTTCAAGTAGGTGGTAACCAAATTGAGTCTGTACTGGGCCTTGTACTTGATTAAGCGGTGCAGAAAAGACCACTTTATCAAATTCAGGAACCATCATACCTGGGCCAAATTCACCTAGCGCGCCACCATCCTGACCTGATGGGCAGTTAGAATGTACTTTTGCTAATTCTGCAAAGTCTTCACCTTGTTCAATCTTGCTTTTCAAATCTAAACACTGCGCTTCGCTGTCTACTAGTATGTGTCTTGCACTTGCCACTGTCATAAAATCTCCCGTTTAAAGTGGTGTTTTTTTAATCAAACCTTTAGTTATTCTAGTCTAATACTAACGTCTTGTACCAGTATTAATTTAAATATCTGAAAGAGCTTGTTCAACGGCTTTCACGATAGCGTCTGAATCTGGTTTGGCTTTGCTGTTAAAACGAGTTACCTGTTTACGATCTGCAGAGACTAGGTATTTGTAAAAGTTCCAATTAGGTGAACTGGTTTGGGCATTTAAATGCTGAAAAATAGGGTTCGCATCGCTACCGCGTACTTCGCTGGTAGCAAACATTGGGAACGTTACACCATAATTGATAAAGCACACTTTCGCGGTGTCTTTTTCATCGTCTTCTTCTTGAAAGAAATCATCCGATGGAAACCCTAAGATCACTAAGCCTTGATCTTGGTATTTTTGATACAACGCCTCTAATCCTTCAAATTGTGGGGTAAAGCCACAGTTGCTGGCGGTGTTAACGATTAATAACGGTTTGTTCTTAAACTGGCATAGATTAATGCTCTCTTTAGAGCGTAATTTACGCATACTGACATTGGTGAAGTCATCGCACTGCGCTGCGGCTTCAGCAGCCAGTGGACTGGTTTCAGCGTGAACATAGCTGCTGCTACTAAATAATGCGGTACAGAGTAATAATTTTTTAAACATAGCGATTCCTAGCTGGTGGTTGCTATAGCAGATACGTTATTATCTACTTAACTGATCAATAACCACAAAAAAATTTAATGATAACTCGATTAGCGACTAGTAACGACTTACCGGCCATCGTTGCAATTTATAATGAAACCATCGCCAGCAGAATGGTCACTGCTGACACCGAAGAAGTGACAGTAGCACAAAAACAAAGTTGGTTTGATAGTCATACCCCACTGCGCCCTATTTATGTGTATGAGCAAGATGCTAAAGTCGTCGCATGGCTGAGTTATAAATCGTTTTATGGTCGCCCAGCTTACGATGGCACCGTTGAGATCAGTATTTATATTACTAGCAGTGCGCAAGGGCAAGGGCTAGGTAAGTATTTACTCGAATTTGCACAAAAACAAGCTCAGCAATTAAATATTAAAGTGTTACTCGCATTTATATTTAGTCACAACATCCCCAGTATTAAATTGTTTGAAGCATTTGCGTATCAACAATGGGGAGAGTTGCCTAACGTGGCTATTATGGATGGTAATCATTACAGTTTAACTATATTAGGTAAGCATTTAGGATAAGTGACACTACGAAAATAATCTTTTTGATTATGTGAATGCAGAAAACTTAGACTACGCTTTTATCTGGTTAAGTGGATGAAAGTGTGGTCTAAATAGTGCGGAAAATATTGATTGTTGATAGCAGTAGTGTTTTAGCTATGCGGATAAAAGTATTGCTAGAATTAATTGGCTGTGAAGTTGAATTAATTCATTTTTCAATATTAAAAGAACGCACTGCGTTTAGTTCCTATGATTTAGTGGCTGTTGCACATGGTGTGCCAGTGGCTATTGCAAGTTTATTAGTCGCAGAGGTTAGCTCAGAACACGTTTTGCTGCTTGCGCCTAAAGTTGAAAACAGCGAACAACTTTCTTCATTTAGTGAGCTTAATCGGCTTGTACCAAATGCTATTGTAATTTATCCCTTCTTCGCAAATAAAGAAATCAGCACCTTATTGGAGAGTGTTTTAGAGCTTGGCTCTGATAGCGTTTTGCAATTACCAACGGTATTACTGGTTGATCATATTCCAGAGCGGCTTGAAAAAATAGCCAACAGTTTGTTAGGTGCTCATATCAAAACCATCACCGCGAATAGTATTCGCTCTGCGGTTAGCCAAGCGCAAGGGCATAATATTGATCTGTTATTGAGTGATTTTAGTTTGCCTGATGGCTCTGGTATCGAAGTATTTGTCACACTCAAAGCACACTATCCGCAATGCCGTTGCTTACTATTTACCTCAAAGCCGAATCAAGTGTCTATGATTGAAGCGATCCGTCAGGGAGTCGAAGATGTACTGGTTAAACCAATTAATGAAAATATGCTACTGCAATCAGTGCATAAGCTTTGGCAAACTGAGCTACTAAAACGTCATAACATTGAGTTAGTTGAGCGCTTACAAGATACAGTTGATGCACTCATCGAGAAAGATAGTTTGTTACGGGTTATTTATAAGCATACCCCAGACGCCATTATGTTATTTGAGCGAAATGGCGAAGTCATTGAAGCAAACGATGCTTGCTCTAAACTTTTCAGATTATCAGCAAAAGAGCTACAAGTTTGCTCTATTTTTACGTTGTTAGATGGAACATCCGCTGCAAAAATTAAGGAAAAAGTAGCAACTTTAAATCAAAATCGTCAATTTAGTTGTGACGTGTATCTGCCTATGGAAGGGGGCGATGGCATACCTTTAGTTGGCTCGTTTAATGAGATAGATCACCACGGTGAAATTGCCCTAGCCGTGATTTTTAAAAATGTTACTCACCTCAAGCATAAAGAAGATCTCTTACTTGAGGCAAAAGATATGCTTGAAGAGCAAGTAAGAGCGCGTACCTCGCAATTAGAGCATGCTAAAAATGTTGCTGAAGCGGCAAACCATAGTAAGTCAGAGTTTCTTGCCAATATGTCTCATGAATTACGTACCCCCATGCATTCAATCTTAAGTTTTGCCCGTTTTGGTTTAGATAAGCTTAGCAAAGGTGAAATTGCGGTCGAAAAATTACAAAAATATTTGTCACGTATCGAATGCAGTGGCGAACGGTTACTCTCATTACTTAATAATTTACTCGACTTATCGAAATTGGACGTGGGTAAATTTCCTTTTAATCCACGCCCGCATAATCTTAATAATATTATTAAAACCAGTATTGACGATGTTTCAGGTACTGCGATGGAAAAAGAGATTAATATACGGTTTTTGCCACCAAAATCCCCGCTCATTATTGACTGTGATGAAGAACAAATAAATCAGTTATTACGTAATATACTAGGCAATGCGTTGAAATTTAGTGAACCACATAGTTGCATTGAAGTGGTTTTAACTAATCAGCAAGAGCAGGCAATTATTGAAGTAATAGATAGTGGTATAGGTATACCTGATGATGAACTTGAACATGTGTTTACAAAGTTTGTACAAAGCAGCAAAACTAATAACGGTGCCGGTGGAACTGGTCTTGGTTTAGCATTATGTCGTGAATTTGTAGCATTACATGATGGGGAAATTTCTGCTCATAACAACAGCTTGGGAGGCACTACTATTCGTATCAATTTTCCTTTAGAAGGAAAAAGTTTTGGTTAAGAAAAAGAAATTACTTATTCGTATTGGTAAGTGCTTTTTTTACGACTAAACTACTAATGTTAATTAAGAAATGGATGACAATTATGCCTTTAAAGAAAATCTTAGTGGTTGATGACGAACCCTTTAATTTAGAAATTATAGAAGAGATATTGCTTGAGCTTGATTTTGAATTAAAGATGGTAAACAGTGGCCCCGAGTGCCTGAGCGCAGTGGAAGACTTTGCACCGCAAGTTATTTTACTCGACGTGAGTATGCCACAAATGAACGGCTATGAAGTCTGTAGAAAACTCAAAGCAAATCCCAGTACGGCTCATATTATCGTCATGTTCGTATCAGCCAGAGGCACTGTTGAAGAGCGTATGGAAGGATATGCAGTCGGTGCTGAAGATTACATTGTTAAACCGTTTGGCCACGATGAATTAAAGTCAAAATTGAAGATTCTTAATCAAGTTTTGATTGAAAAAGAATCGCTAGAACAGCAAGTTGAAGATGCAACATCCACAGCATTTAATGCCATGGCAAACAGCAGTGAAATGGGGCAAATAGTTAATTATATTGAAAAGATAGGTATGATTAACAACACTAAAGCGCTTGGTGAGGCCTTAGTCCATTGTTTAAAATCGTTTGATTTGCAAAGTAATGTTGAGTTTAGGGCCAATTTAGATGCTCCCGAACACTTTACTTTAAATGGTCCGTGCTCGCCAATTGTAATTGAGTTGTTTGATATGCTTAAACACAAGGGCCGCTTACATGAATTCTCCCACAGAATCTTAGTTAACTACGAATTGATTAGTTTATTGATTTTAAATATGCCAGATCACGACCCTGACAAACATGGGCGGATCCGTGATCATGTCTGCTTTATTGTTAGTGTTACAGAGCAACAGCTACGGGCAATTATGACGCGTGCCGCTTTAGAGTTGCAACAAACAAAGCTAAATGATGCGATTACTATGATCAATGGTAAATTTCATGGCTTAATCGAGCTACTGAATGAAAATCGTAAGAGTAATGAAGCGGTATTTAAGCGTTTACAAGAAGAGCTGGAAGATAGGATCCCTTCAATGGGATTAGATGAAGATCAGGAGGTTTTTATTTATCAGAAAGTAGATCAAACCATTCAAAACTCAGTTGCTCGTGAAGAGTCTGTTAAGGGCGTAAAAGCAGCTTTTCATGAAATTGAGCAAGACTTATCTACTTTGTTGAAAAAATAACACTGATACCACAATGTAGATGATCAAGAGATGTGCATTTACGCATCTCTTGGTAAGCCTTTTTCTACGATACGTATTAAGCGCGCGGTTTTTCGTAATAACTTCTGTTGTTTTGATTGCTGCTGTTCAAGCGCCCAATCGATATGTTCTTTTACCAGCGCAGTGGAGTCATCCCGAGTAGTGGTGAGTGCATCAACAATTGCTTGATTAAACTGTGCATTACCTAAGCCCACTGCAATATTACGACGCCAACGCTGATGACCAATGCGGCGAATTGGACTGCCTTCGGTATTTTTTAAAAAGGTCGCTTCATCCCAACTAAATAATTCCAGTAAGTCTTTATCTTTTAATTGTTTGCGCGGGTGAAAGTCTGCTTCATCGGTGATCTGTCCGAAGCGGTTCCACGGGCAAACTAGTTGGCAGTCATCACAACCATAAATACGATTTCCCAGTAATGGCCGGTATTGTTCAGGGATAGGGCCTTGCAGCTCAATCGTTAAATAAGAGATACATTTACGAGCATCAACCACATATGGCGCTACAATGGCACCGGTGGGGCATAACGTGATGCAAGCAACGCATTTACCGCAACCTTCAAATTCATTCGGTTTATCAATGGGCAGTGGAATATCTACAAATAGCTCACCTAAAAAGAACCAAGAGCCAGCTTCTTTATTGATCAATAAACTGTGTTTTCCTTGCCACCCAAGCCCCGCTTTTTCAGCTAGTTGTCGCTCAAGCACGGGAGCAGAATCAACAAAAGGCCGAAACCCTAATTGATCAACATGTTGCTCAATTTTTTGACCAAGCTGTTTAATCCGATTACGCATTAATTTGTGGTAATCGCGGCCAAGCGCATAGCGGCTAATATACGCTTTATCGGTATTTTTAAGGGTTTTAGCAAAGCTTGCATCGGGGGGAAGGTAATTCATTTTAACCGAAATAACGCGAACAGTACCGGGCACCAACTCAGCGGGACGGGCGCGCTTCATGCCATGAGCGGCCATGTAATCCATCTCACCATGGTAGCCTAAATCAAGCCAGCGTTGCAGTTGAGCTTCATGCTTACTCAAGTCAATGTCAGTAATCCCGACTTCACTAAAGCCAAGCTCTAGGCCCCACTTTTTTATATCTAAAGCAAGTTGTTGGTAATCAGGGGATAGGCTAGTCACACGGGCACATCATGGTTAAAAAATAGCTGCGTAATTTAACACATTGGCCTATTAATATCACGCTTGGTAGGTTAAACAAAACGCTTTAACTGTTGTTGAGTTTGTTTGCTCAATTGCTGTGATTGCTGGCAATCTGCCAGCGCGATATCGATTTGTGACTTAGCTTGTGAGCCTAATTCAACAATCTGCTCAACCGATTGATGAGTTTGGTTTTGTGTTTGTTCGAGTAAATGTACAGCACTGGCAATTTGTTGTAATTGTTGTTGATTGTGTTCAAACTCAATTAATCGCTCAGTAAAGCCATGGGATGTATTGCTGATGGTGGTTTCTGCATTATGTGCATAACTCACAAGTTGTTCTGATTCTTTATTGGTTTGGTTGACCAAAGAATCCATTTGGTTGATGAAATCGCTGATCTGACGCGTTGCATCGCTCACTTTAACCGATAAAGTTCTCACTTCATCTGCCACAACCGCAAAACCGCGACCAGCTTCACCCGCACGAGCGGCTTCTATGGCTGCGTTGAGTGCCAGTAAATTCGTTTGATCTGAAAACTCTTCCACCATTTTTAGGATGCTACGAATATTGTCGCTGTTTCGTTTTAAACCCGAAATTGTTTCAGAAAAATGGCTTAACACTTGGCTAATTGATTTAACTTGGCCAACGAGTTCGGTCAGCTCTTGCGCAGCATGAGTTACAAAGTTTACATGTTCACTATTTACTTGATGAACACTATCGGTGTTGGTAACGATGCTTTGCAAACTATCGGTTATTTGATTACTTGCAGCGGTAATCGTTTGGCTAAAATCGATTTGTTGCTCGCTTAATTGCGCCGTTTGTTGCATTGATACAGTCACTTGATTGTTACTCTGTGCACTGGCTTGTGCGCTTTGATAGGTTGTCGCGAGTAATTGGCTGAGGTGAGCAGTAAAGGTATTGTATTGCTGGCTAATTTCACGAAACTCATCATAGGTAAAGTGCGGGAGTTTAGCTACTAAGTTGGCATCTTGACTGTTAATTTGCGCCAAAGTATCGCGCATTGCCGTAACTGGGCGAACAATTAAAAAACGCATATAAAAAACAGTGAAGGCAAAGCCTGCAATTATAATTGCCGTTAGTAACCAAAATAGTTGGGTATCGGCATTTTGCGAGACCAGACTTTTATACAACCAAATTAAAGTAATAGCTTGAAAAGCAAAAACAAAGCTTAGGTTACCAATGATTTTTCGAGTTAAAGTAAAAAAGAAGCTTTGTTCAATAAAGTTATAAATACGCATATACTCACTCATTAATCGCCCGCTTGGCTGTTGCATCAGTTTTACTCAGTATCGTTCAAATTCAATTTAATTCAAGAATATAGGACGAACTGCGGTAGCAAGTGCAGCTGATTTAAAGTGAGTTTAAAATCATTTTCGTATTGCATGGATAGTTAGTAAAAATACCGTCTATACCATAATTAAGAATCAGTTCTATATCTTCTTGTTTATCAACGGTGTATGCATAAATATCTAAACCGCGTTGCTTAGCATCAGCGACAAATTGATGATTAATAAAGTTTTTATCAACATGAACACTAAACGCCTGTAAGCGCTGGGCAAATTCGGCATAGTTGATAGGAATAGAGGCTGTTAAGGCACCAATTTTTAGCCATGGTAACTGTTGTTTTAACCACATGAGTTGATGGTGATCAAACGAAGAGACTAAAAGATTGTCGCGTGACAGTTTTTTAGCTGCAATATTTGCTTCAATCAGCTCAACAAATTTATCCAGTGCAAAAGTGTGTTTCAACTCGAGGTTTAATAATGTTTTATTGTTAACCCAATCAATGGTTTGTTGTAAGGTCGGGACACGCTCGTTATTACCTGCATCAAAACATTGGATTTGCTCTCGGGTGAGTTTGGTTACTTTACCACGGCCACTGGTGGTGCGATCTAGCCAGCTATCGTGGATGATCATGTAATCATCTAAACAACTTTGGACATCGACTTCAATACCATCAACTTCTATATCTACAGCAGCTGTAATCGCACTTTGGGTGTTCTCAGGGTAAGTGCCACTGGCGCCGCGATGAGCAAAAACTTTTATCATAATGTGTGTTTCCGAGTAACTGACCATGTTTCATAAAATGCTGCACTGATCACCATAGCACCGCCAAGTAGAGTCAGTAGTGAAGGTTGTTCATGCAACAGCAAAAAAGCTAAAAATGTGCCATACAAAGGCTGTAAACAAGAAATAAGTCCCGCTGTTGATGCTGATAAATATTGTAAACTAGCCGCAAATAAAGAATGTGGGGTTGCTGTAAATATTACCCCAGCAATCAGTAACAGCCCGATATCGCGAGTAGATACATTAATTACTGGTACTTCTATAAAAGCACATAATACAATACTTGCCACCATAGTTTGATAAAACATGGTTTGTGGCCCGCCATATTGGCTAAAATAGCGTTTATGGATAATATTTCTAAATGCGAAAAAAAACGCTGAAATAACACCTGTGAGCACACCTAAAGTGACATCATTGCCGATATCCGCAGTTGGGATCAGCAAATAAATGCCGGTTATTACTACGCACGCACTGAGCAAATCGTTTACTTTAGGTTTGTTACCATTAAAAAAGGGTTCAATGAAAACGGTGATCACCGGATAGGTAAAAAATGCAATCATACCAATAGCAATTCCCGCCATTTGCATACCAGCAAAATAGGTTACCCAGTGTATGCCTACTGTAGCGCCTAAAAATAATGCAATCAGGTAATCTTTAGTGCTATTGAGTTTAATGGCTTTGTTTTGCCATAACAGCAAAAACAAAATAGCTATACCGGCAATAGCGGCTCGATATACTGTTATATCTAGCGCATTTAAGTTAATTAGCTTGGCAAACAACGCAGTGCCACCAAACAGTAATACGGCGATGTGTAGATAAATTAAACTTTGCTGCTGAGGGTGCATGTAAACTCGAACTCCTATTTTTTACTATCTTATCACTGGCTTATTTACTATAAGGTGAAATTTTTTAAAAGATGACAAATGTCAGTGAAGTTGATGACATTTTACACTCTTATTTTGTTTAGGGGCTGGCATAGTTACCGTATTCAAATGGAGGTAATTATGAATGCTTTAATTTCAATAAGTCTAGATATCAGTGAGTTTTTTGAAATATATAGCGTGCATATGAGTTGCACTGGTTACTTTATGCTCTTATGTGTTTTTGTGTTATTTAGTCAAAACATAACTATAAATAAAACGATATGCCAAGGATCTTAGTATGAGTTCACTTCACACGGTTGCTAAGCAAATAGATAAAGGGTTTTGGAAATATGGACATTTAATTTTTACAGGCTTTTATTTATTGCCGTTAATTATTGATTTTGAAAATTTTACGGCTAAACAAGTTACCATGTCTTTAGTTTTTTATTGTGCTTTTGTCCTTTTGTATATCAAAGCAATAAACTGTGACAGCACAAAGGTAACGACGCTCTTTGTGGGCCTGCTTATAATTTGTTTTAGCGCTACGTTCTTTACGTCTGGTACCCCGACCTTATTTGGTTTTGCAGCCTATGTTGCAGGTTTTAGCTACAACAAAGAACAGCGAGTTTATGCCGCTTTAGCAATAATATTAGCGGTTTTAAGTAGCGCGTATATAAGTGGATTGGCAAAGCTTGAGTATTTTTTAGCCGTCGCTTTAATTTTATGTGCCGCTTTATTTAGCTATGGCATAGCTGCAAAAAGGGAGCAAATACATAAAAGCCGTGAACAACAAAGCGCAAAGCAATTAGAGCAAATAGCAGCCATTGCTGAACGGGAGCGTATTGCCCGCGATCTACATGATATTTTAGGGCATTCATTATCATCAATAGCATTAAAAGCAGAGCTGGCAAGTAAACTTAATCATGCACAACGCTACAGCCAAGCAAATAGCGAAATAGACCAAGTGGCCGAACTTGCAAGGCAGCTATTAAGTGATGTGAGAAGTGCTGTCAGTGATTTAAAACAGCTCAACCTTACTAGTCAAATTTCCCAATTAAAACAAAGGCTAATTGAACACGGTTTTGAGGCTGATTTTAACGTGAAATTAACTGCGTTACCTGCGAAAGTAGAAGGCATAGCAGGTCTTATCATTAAGGAAGCTGTTACTAACTTACTACGCCATAGCAGCACCAAGACATGTATAGTTAGCATAACGCAAAATCAGCAGCAATTAATAATCAATGTGATTGATAATTCACCATGCAGCTCAATAAAACCTGGAAATGGTTTAAATGGCATTAAAGAGCGCGTAGAGCAGCTAGACGGAAAGGCTACATTTTCCTGTGAGAATAACTTTAGTTTAACTGTAATGCTGCCTTTAACAGCGAGGGATTTACAATGATCAAGGTGTATTTAGTAGAAGATCAGGCACTTGTACGCGACGCAATCGCAGCATTATTAAGTCTAGATTTTAATATTGAAGTAATTGACCAAGCAAGTAACGGACAAGATGCATTAACAGCCATAAATATGCTCGATAGCAACTCACTGCCTGATATTATTTTAACTGATATCGAAATGCCTAGCATGAACGGCATCGAACTCAGTGAGCAAATTGCATCAAAATACCCTGCGATAAAAATAGTTATTATGACCACCTTTTCGCGTGCGGGTTATATTCGGCGCTCTTTAAATGCTGGTGTGAAGGGCTTTATTTTAAAAGAAGCCCCAAGTGATGAATTAATTAGTGCGCTTAAAAAAGTAATGCACGGACAAAAGGTCATTGATCCTGAGCTTGCTATTAACGCATTAGATGATGTTGATCCACTGACAGATAAAGAACGAAAAGCATTGCAACTCGCAGGCGAAGGGTTGAAAACAGCCGATATTGCCGCCAAGTTATATTTAAGCGAAGGCACGGTACGTAATTATTTATCCGATGCGATTGCTAAACTCAATGCCTGTAACCGAGTGGACGCGGCGCGTATAGCTAAACAAAAAGGCTGGTTATAGACTTTTTCAGTTAATTTAGCTCATCTAAATACGCTTTCTTAAAAGTTTCATAGCTTTTGCCTGTCTCATTGATTGGTTATGGGTTAAAATAACGTCATAACCAACTAACAAGATAGTGAATGTCAAACCAAGATCCTAATCTCAGTCGAGAACAAGAAAAGTACGAAAACCCTGTCCCAAGTCGTGAGTTTATACTTACTCACCTAAAAGAGCGCGCCAAGCCAGCTAACTTCCATCAATTATGTGAGGAATTAGCAGTAAGCGATGATGAACGCCAAATTGCTTTCAAGCGTCGCTTACGTGCCATGGAGCGCGACGGTCAACTGTTCTTTAATAAATTCAAATGCTACGCCTTAATTGATGAAGCTGGGCTTGTTAAAGGTAAAGTAATTGGTCACCGTGATGGGTTTGGCTTTTTAGAAGTCGAAGGCGAAAGTAAAGACTGGTTTATTGCCAAGCATCAAATGAGTATGGTACTGCATGGTGACATTGTGCTCGCTAAAGGCAGCAAACGCGGCTCTGGCGGCAAGTGTGACGCACGTATTATTAAAGTGTTGTCTGGCGAACGCGCGCCGATTGTTGGCCGCTATTTTGTTGAACATGGTATTGCTGTGGTGGTGGCGGAAGATCCGCGCATTACGCAAGATATTATCATTTTACCAGGCAGTGAAAATGGCGCTCGCCATAATCAAATGGTGCAAGTGCAAATCACTCAAAACCCGAATCGCAATATGAATGCAGTGGGCAAAGTGATTGATGTATTGGGTGAGCATTTAGCGCCGGGTATGGAAATTGAAGTCGCGCTGCGTAATCACGATATTCCCCATGTCTGGCCTGAAGCGGTTGAAAAGCAGGTTGCACATTTAGGTGAGTTTGTTGAAGAAGCCGACAAGCAAAACCGAGTTGATTTACGTGATTTACCATTGGTTACGATTGATGGCGAAGACGCCCGCGATTTTGATGATGCCGTATATTGTGAGCCTGTTGAATCGGGTGGCTGGCGCTTATGGGTGGCGATTGCCGATGTATCGCATTACGTTGCAATGAATACGCCACTTAATGCCGAGGCAATCGAGCGTGGTAACTCAGTGTATTTCCCTGAGCAAGTTATTCCTATGCTGCCAAAAGTATTGTCCAACGGGTTATGCTCACTAAATCCAAAAGTTGACCGTTTATGTATGGTCGCGGAAATGTTGGTATCGGCTGAAGGTAAACTGTCGGGTTATCGTTTTTACGAAGCGGTGATGAATTCACATGCGCGGTTAACTTACACCAAAGTAAACGCTATTTTACAAAACGATGAAAAGCTTCGTACCGAGTACGCGGCGGTTGTGCCACATTTAACTGATTTACAGCAAATGTACATGGCATTAAAGGCTGCACGCCAAGAGCGTGGTGCGATAGAATTTGAAACCCTTGAAACACGCTTTGTATTTAACGCCCAACGTAAAATTGAGTCTATTGTGCCTGTGCTGCGTAACGATGCGCATAAGCTGATCGAAGAATGTATGATTTTGGCTAATGTATCTGCGGCCAAAATGCTTGAAAAACATGAAGCCAGCGCACTTTACCGTGTTCACGCAGAACCTGATAGTGAAAAGCTGGGGAACTTTAGGCAGTTCCTTTCCGAGCTGGGTATTGAATCAACACTCAGTGACGAGCCAACGCCGAAAGAAATTACTCACGTATTAGCTAAACTTGGCGATCGTCCCGATGCTGAGCTTATTCAAACTATGTTACTGCGTTCGATGAAACAGGCAGTGTATCAAGCGGAGAATATTGGTCACTTTGGTTTATCGTTGGGTGAATACGCACACTTTACCTCGCCTATTCGTCGTTACCCTGATTTAGTGGTGCACCGTGCCATTAAAGGCATTTTAAAAGCGCAGGGCATGGTGACATCCGGTGCTTATGTATATAGCGACGAAGAAGTTGCCCAGTTAGGTGAGCAGTGTTCAAATACGGAGCGTCGTGCCGATGATGCAACTCGCGAAGTAGCCGATTGGCTTAAGTGCGAATATATGCAAGATCATGTGGGCGACGAATTTGACGGGGTGATCTCATCGGTTACCAACTTTGGTTTGTTTATTCGCTTAGCTGATTTACAAATTGATGGTCTGATCCACGTGACTAATTTAGGCGATGAATACTTCCAATACGATGGCACTAAACATTGCTTAATTGGCGAGCATTCTCATAAAGTGTATCGTTTAGGCGATAAAGTAACGGTTCAGGTGGCATCGGTAAGCTTAGATGAGCGGCGTATTAACTTAACGATAGATGGCAATGCAGCACAAGATAGATATGCTCGTCGCCGTAGTGATGCGAAAGGCCATGCCCCAGCAAGCGTTCGTTCGCAGTTAAAACGCGGCAAAATACCAGGTAAAAAAGCTGATGAAACAGTAGCTGCTGAGCATAAAGGTCGCACTGAACAAAGCAAAGCAAAGCCAAAAAAAAGCAGTGCTAGTAGAGGTAAAAAGAAGCCAGCAGGGAAATCAGCTGCAGCAACCACTACCACAACAGCAAAAAAACCGAAAAAAAAGGCCGTTAAAAAGCCGAAAAGATCCGGCAAAAATGCCCGTAAAAGTAAGAGTTCAGGAGCAAGTGATACGTGAGTAATGAATTAATTTTTGGCTTTCACTCTGTTGAAGCAATTTTCGCAAGTGAGCCGGAGCGTTTTATTGAGATTTATGCCCTAAAAGGACGTGACGACAAACGCTTGTCTCCAATCATTGAAGAAGCGCGTAAATTTGGTATTTCTGTACAATTTATGCAACGTAAAGCCCTTGATAACAAATCAAAGGGTGAACAGCACCAAGGCATTATTGCTAACGTTATCGCAGCACCGACTTTCAATGAAAAAGATTTAGATGCAATCATTGCTCGTGAAGAAACGCCATTTTTACTGGTTCTCGATGGCATAACAGATCCACATAACTTAGGTGCCTGTTTGCGTAGTGCCGATGCCGCTGGCGTACACGCGATCATTGTGCCAAAAGATAAGTCAGCTAAATTAAATGGCACAGCACGCAAAGTGGCCTGTGGCGCCGCTGAAACAGTACCGCTTATTCAAGTAACTAACCTCGCTCGTACTTTGCGTGAAATGAAAGACGCTGGAGTATGGGTGGTTGGCACTGCGGGTGAAACCAATGTGCATGTATTTGATGCCAATCTAACTGGCCCTATGGCGATTGTTATGGGCGCCGAAGGTGAAGGTATGCGTCGCTTAACGCGCGAGCATTGCGATGTGTTAGTTAAAATTCCCATGGCCGGCACCGTTTCAAGCTTAAACGTATCTGTAGCAACAGGCATTTGTTTGTTTGAAGTGCTGCGTCAGCGAAATGCGACACAGCCATAAAAGCTAAAAACCTACTTGCTTAATTTTCCGACTAAGCGTAAAATGCGCGCTCATTTCGGCCTAATTAATATTAATTCCTTGCCTTAAACCGACCGGCTGAAACGGTAGAAGGCTCTATTAACCGTAAGGAATATCCATGCGTCATTACGAAATCGTATTCATGGTTCACCCAGATCAGAGTGAGCAAGTTTCTGGTATGATCGAACGTTATACTGGTTCTATCACTGAAGCTGGTGGTGTTATCCACCGTCTTGAAGACTGGGGCCGCCGTCAATTGGCATACCCAATCAACAAGCTTCATAAAGCTCATTATGTTCTTATGAACGTTGAAGCACCTACTGAAGTAATCAGCGAGCTAGAAACTACTTTCCGCTACAACGATGCAGTGCTTCGTAACTTAGTTATGCGTACTAAAGACGCTGTAACTGAAGCATCTCCTCTTGTAAGAGAAGAGAAGAAAGAAGCACCAGCTGCTTAATTGTTTTGAGTCCAAGCATGGCGTTTGATCAGCGAGAATTTTAAGGTAAACCATATGGTCAGTCCTTTTATGAATCAGCTGGTTATTTCTGGGGTTGTTTGTAAAACACCTAAGTTTAGCCAAAGCCCTGCTGGTATCCCGCATTGTATTTTTGTTGTAGAACATAAATCAATGCAAGTTGAAGCAGACCTTAACCGTAATAGTTATGTCAGGCTTCAAGTGGTTGCCAGTGGCAAGCAAATGCAACAACAGACTCAACATTTGCACGTTGGGCAGGCATTGCAAGTGAGCGGTTTTTTAAATCGTCACGAAGGTCGTAACGGCCTTAGCCAATTGGTTTTGCATGCTCAGCATATAGAAAGAATTATTTGAGGAATTTATCTCATGGCACGTTATTTCAGACGTCGTAAGTTCTGCCGCTTTAAAGCGGAAGGCGTACAACAAATCGATTATAAAGATCTAGCTACTCTTAGAAACTATGTTACAGAAAGTGGCAAAATCGTACCTAGCCGTATTACAGGTACTAGCGCTAAATACCAGCGCCAGCTAGCAACTGCTATCAAGCGTGCTCGCTACTTAGCCCTTCTTCCATACACTGACTTACATAAGTAAGCAGCGGATTAACACGTTTTTAAAAGGTGTAGAAACATGCAAGTTATTCTACTAGATAAGATCGCTAACCTAGGTGGCCTAGGTGACCAGGTTGTAGTTAAATCTGGCTTCGCACGTAACTTCCTTTTCCCACAAGGTAAGGCAGTTCCTGCAACTAAAGCTAACATTGAAACTTTTGACGCACGTCGTGCTGAGCTTGAAGCGAAAATCGCTGACCAGCTTGTTGCTGCACAAGCACGCGCCGATAAGTTAGAAGCATTAGCTGAAGTTACATTAGTATCTAAAGCCGGTGACGAAGGTAAGTTATTCGGTTCTATCGGTACTCGCGACATCGCTGACGCTATCTCAGCTGTTGGTGTTGAAGTTGCTAAGTCAGAAGTTCGTTTACCTCTAGGTACTATCCGTGAGACTGGCGAATTTGACGTATCAATCGCAGTTCATTCAGAAGTAACGGCTACTATCAAAGTAATCGTGATCGCTGAAGCTTAATTTTTTAATTAAGCGAAAAAAGCCGTGCTGAAAAGTGCGGCTTTTTTGTTTATTACTCTCACCCATATCACTAACAGTCATTTTCCGCATAAATATTGATTAAAGTCCCTTTTTTAGGTTTTTTATTTGGTATTGTTTGATTTAAAATAAAAACTAATTATTTATACCTATTAGAATGTAGCGACATTGTAATTAGGTTACAGATTGTTGACAATGACAGCGTTGTCACTGTATATTGTTTGTGCACTGGGCATAGTGTTAAGGATGTAAAAATTGAAACAACAGATGATGAAAAATGCGAAGCTTGCTGCAGGTTTCACATTAATCGAGCTATTAATCGTAGTCGCTATTCTAGGCATTTTATATAGCGTTGTTATGCCTTCATATATTGAGCATATGGAGCGCAGTCGCCGTGCCGATATTCAACAAGTAATGTTGCAACATGGTGCAGTCTTAGAGCGGATTTATTCGCGTAATGGTGGTTATCCAAACGCTTTTGACACGGCAACAAATATAGATTTTTATACTTTTACTTATAAAGCGCTAAACCGCGTTAGCGGCGCTGCAGCGGATGCTAATTTTAAAAGTCGTGCATTTACATTAACGGCAACTCCAAAACTAGGCTCTGCCCAAGTGGGAGATCGTTGCGGTGCTTTAGTGATTAAGCATGATGGTACACAATTAGCTGACGCTAATAATTGCTGGGAATAACAATGACTCGAACAGCAGGTTTCACATTAGTAGAGCTAATGATCGTGGTTGGGATTGTAGCGATCATGGCAGTATTAGCGTTTCCATCATTTAGCCAGCAAATCATGCAAGATCGCGTGGTGACTACTGCCAATCAACTGAACAGTGTTTATAAATATGCGCGTAGTGAGGCGGTAAAACGTGACCGTGATGTTAAATTAGTGGTAAGTGGCGATAAATGGCAGGTAAAAGCAGCTGTTGATGGGGTTGATACGGTATTAAAAGAATTTGTGATCCAACACCAAGGCGTAACCGTTGGGTTAGTCGATCGAACTGTCTGGTCAAGTGGTGAAATCTCGGCTGCGAGCGAAATATTGGTCAAAGATGACAATGATAAAACGGTAGATTATTACTTGTGCATTTTAAAAAGCGGCCAAAATTGGTTGGCTGAACAGTCAGTGGCGTGTGCATAATGATTAAACAAAGTGGTTTTTCATTATTAGAGGTGATGCTGTCGGTGGTTATTGCCGGTATTGCTTTATTAGGGTTGGCAGCAGCACAACTCAAATCACTCCAATATGCCACTAACAGTTTTAATTACACTGTATCGCTGGTGCAAGGGCAAAATACCTTAGAGCGTATTTGGCCTCGCTTGTGTGAATTACAAACAACAAATCCGGCATTATTTACCGAAGCCAATTTTCGTGCTTTTTTAGGCCCACAACTAGATGATTATCAACTGAGCTTACCTGCAACATATGGACATGATATGCAAATCACCGTTTCATGGGCTGATGAGCGGATCAAGCAACAAGACCCTGCTCAATTAGAAAATCAAATTACCTTAAATGCTAGTTACCCCGAACTACCCGTTGGCTGTATCTGATGAGCGTTTTATCACGCATACGAGGTTATACCCTAGTAGAACTGATGGTGGCTCTAGCCGCTGGTTCATTCCTACTAGCTGGCGTTAGCCTGTCATACTCTGCTATTAAAGGCACTATTACTGTTAGTAAAGAGCTGGAAAATGCGCAAGAAGTGATCCGCTATACCAGCAAAGTGTTTAATCGTAGTATAAAGCAAACTCCAACAGTACCAGTGCTTGCCGCAGATGGTTCAACAATAACTATTTCTCAGCCAGCTGGGGTTATTAGCTGCAATGGCAGCGTCTCAGCCGCTGCTATTACAGAGGTTTATAGCTTAGCTGGCTCTAATTTAATGTGTGCGATAGGAGCCGCTCCAGCAGAGCGGTTATTGACGGGAGTCGCCCAGTTGAGTTTTGCAATTGATAACAACATTGTCACTATTAATGTTGGCCCAGAAAACTTACCTGCGCAATTTGGTAACACGATTGCCATTGATATTGCTGTATCTAATGTGATTTTAAACAATGCTTTTGGTGGTGTGTAATGGCTAAAAAACAATGCGGTTTTACACTTGTTACAGTACTTATCCTCACTAGTATGGCGAGTATTGTGGTGCTTAATTCATTGCGTGAAAATATTGTTCAAGAGCGTATGAGCGGTAATTTTCAAAAGAAAATGAATAGCCGATTATTGGCTGAAAAAGGTGTTTTTGAAGAAGCTAAATTACTACAGCAAGCTTTATTAGATGATAAAAGCTTAGATATCGATGGCTTAATTGCTGCAACAGGTAATATCTCTGGTATTGGTTTGATTGGCGATGATGCTACTTATAATGCAAGTATCGCTAAAAATGCCGCTGGAGAGCTTGAAATCTCTAGCATTGGTGAGCGTTATAATGGCGATGCACAAAGTAATTTAGTGGCACGGTTTGGTTTTACGCCAGGTAAAGGTGGCTCTGTTTTTGAAAATGCAATCGTGGGTTGTGAAGGGGTGTCACTCAGTGCCAGTGGTCGCATTGATAGTTATGACTCAAGCCTAGGCGATTACGATCCCGATAATGCCGAAGCCGCTGCTGTAATAGGCACTATTTATAAAGATAAAGACGTGACGTTATCTGGTGCTTCAACTATTTGGGGCAGTGTTCATGCTACTGGAAGTATTATTTTTTCAGGCTCGTCTCCTATTGTGGGTAGTTTAAAAGCAAATAATAGTATTGAGATAGATTCGAATTTTACAGTATCAACCGATCCTCTTTTACCTGAAGGTTTCCCACTTGATACAGCTGTCGGCGGCGATGTATTATCAGGTGGTGATGTAATATGGAAACAAGGTAAGATACTGGGTGTTATTCGTGCTAATAACGATTTAATTTTTCCAAATAATAGTGCAAGCACAGTCCTCGTAAATAAAAATAATGATGGACTCGATGTCATGTACGGCAATACATTAAAAGCGCCGGCAGGATTAGCTGCACACTTAGAGCAAGATGGTATTCTATATTCTGATACTCGCTATAATGAATCGCCACATGTCGAGTTGGTAGCTTTTCAAGATCCTGATAACTTTGAAGCCAGTAAAGTGCAATGCGATCCTATTGATATTGAAAGTGTTGTAAATGATCTAACCGACCCTGCAGCTGAAGATATTTTAGTTAAACACAGTACCACAACCTTAGTTGTTGGCCAGCCCGAAACTCGAGTGATTTATGAGTTAACCCCTGAAATTGGTCAATCTAAAATAGAGAACCAAGGGGCTTATGTATGGGAAAATTGGTTAGGTGAGCCACCGGCAACGCTGAATTATCAACTGGCTACAATTAACGAGAAAATCGACCAAAAAGTACTTAAATCTGGTGGCTTTACTTTAAATAATGGCATCTTAAAAGTAACCGGTGGTGATGTTACGCTAATCGTAAATGGTAACTTTAAAATGACTGGCGATTCTTTTATAGATATTGCACCTGGCAGTAGTTTAACGCTTTATATTGCTGGAAAAGTAACTATGAATGCAGCTGCTGGTGCTATCACTATGAAGCATGGTTTAACTGATACCGGTAAACCCGTTTTTAGTATTTACTCTGGTTTTTCAGAAGCTAATGGCATAGATATTAGCGCTGATTCTGATTTATATGCTGCAATTTATGCTCCTAAAACGGATGTTAGTATTGTGGCTAATGGTGGCTTTAGCGGCTCTATTCGAGGAAAGACAGTAACAGCCTCTGGACGAGGTGGCATTCATCATGATTTAAATCTATCAAATGTTAGTAATGGCGGTAGTAGTACCACTACAAGTAAACTGGTTTTTCTTGGCTGGTCATATAAAGCTCCAACACCACTAACAGCAGAGCCTGTTGAAGAACCAATAAAACCGACAATCTAATTCCCCTCTAATAACGGCTAACTCTGCAGTTAGCCGTTTTTTGTAAAAAAGAATTTTATTTCATTTAAACCTTTTCGATCCTTCCTTACGTCTAATACACTAAATTCAAAATAATAATCATAAAGGGACAACATCTGAGATGTTGATAGATGCAAAACAGGCTTTTACACAGTTAAGCGAAGATGCACTTATTACGCGTGTAAAAAGCGGTGATCAAAATGCCTATGCGGCACTTTATGAATTACATGTAAAGCGGGTCTATGGTTTGTGCTTACGGTTACTCGCAGATCGCGAACATGCCGAAGATGCAACTCAAGAAGTGTTTGTGCAGCTGTGGCATAAAATCGCCAGCTTTGAAGGGCAGTCACAGTTTTCAACTTGGCTGCACAGTGTCACCAGTAATATTGCGATTAGCTATTTACGTAAACATAAGAATTGGTTGCAAAAAGTAGTGAGCTTCGAGCAAAGCGGTATGGATGAACAAAGCGCAACAGATTGCCAAGGACTCAATGGACTGGATAAGTTAGTACTTAGGCTCCCAGAGCGAGCGCGTATGGTGTTTGTGTTGCACGCCATTGAAGGTTATCGCCATGAAGAAATTGCCACTATGTTAGGAATGGCAGTGGGTTCTAGTAAGTCGCAATTTCATCGCGCCCGTCAGTTATTAAAAGAGTGGTATGAAAATGAATAAGCCAGATTTTGAAACCTTTTTAGCTGAGTCCATTAACAACACTGGCTCAGAAATTACGCCACAAAAAGATTTATGGCCAGGTATAGAAAAAGCGTTAACACATGCGCCGCAGCCACAAGTTAAAACTGTACTATGGCCCAAACTAGCTGGCGTGGCTGCATGTTCAGTTGCCGCTTTATTAACAGTGCAGTTGTTATTTTCAGCTGCTGAGCCTGCAACCAGTGTGGTGATGAGTGACTATTTTACCCAGCAAAAACAAACTTTATTAGTGCAATATCAAAATCAGCCCGCGCTGACCGATAACTGGCAACAGCAATTGGTTGAATTAGAAGATGCTGAGCGGGCAATCAAGCAAGCACTGGAAAATGAACCTGAAAATCCAGCGCTGTTAAAAATGCTCGCACAGGTTTATCAGCAACAATTAGACTTAATCAATAAGGTGCATGCACCGAAGTGGCAACAAATTTAGGAGTATCAACCATGAAAACATTATTATTAGCACTGACTTTATTGCCGTTTTTAGCCACCGCAGGTGAAAAAATTAATGAACAAATTGAGGTGCCAGTTAATAAGCGCATTTTTATCGATAACCAACGTGGTGATGTACGTATTGAGGGCTGGGATAAGCCACAATTACAGATCACCGGTGAGCTTGATGATAAAGCACAAGGTTACCGTTTAGAGGATCAAGGCGGCCGCATTGAATTTGTTGTTAAAATGCCGCGTAACAATAATGGTTGGAATCGTGGCGATGGTTCTCAGTTAGTTATTTATATGCCAAATAGCAGCGAACTTGAATTTACCGGTGTTAACGCCACTATCAGTGTTAAAAATTTAAACGCTGGTGCTGATATTGATGTTGTTAATGGCGATATCAATTTACAAAGTATCAGTGGCAATATTAGTGTTGATACCGTTAATGGTGATGTCAGTGCGATAGACTTAAAAGGTGATATACGCTATGAAACCGTTAACGGCGAAATTAATGACAAAGATTCACAGGGCACGCTGCGCTTTACTGCCGTCAATGGCGATATTAAATCCAAAACAGCAGCACAAGAAGTTCGCTTAGAAAACGTTAATGGCGATATCGACTTTGCTTTTGTGGCATTAAAAAGCCTACGTATTAGCACAGTAAATGGTGAAAGTGAAATTCATATCAATGAGTTATTAAAGGGCGCGCAAATTACTTATGAATCAGTTAGTGGTGATGCCGATTTTTATTTCCCTGCTAACGTGTCTGCGCGCTTTGAAATTGAAGCCCATGCCAATGGCAAAATCATTAATGAGCTGAGTAATGATAAGGCCAAAAAAGCCAAGTACGGTCCATCAAGTGATTTAGAGTTTGCGGTTAACGGTGGTGATGCCGATATTGAAATCGATACTATCAGCGGGCGCATTGAATTACGTAAGAAAAACTAATCTCCCGTAGCAAAGTAGGAAAAGAAATCCTGCTTTGCTCTTTGCACGGCTTAGCCAAGTCGATAGAATAGAGGCCATTCATTGTTAGTATTGCGAAGTTATGGCTAAACCAGATAAACAAGTCGACACTCTTAAAGTTCCTCCTCATTCCATTGAAGCAGAGCAATCTGTTTTAGGTGGCTTAATGCTTGATAATCAAGCTTTTGACCGTGTTGCTGAGTTGGTAGTTTCGCAAGATTTCTATACCCGTACCCACAAGCTAATTTTTGAGGCCATGGTCGAGCTTGCTGAAATAGGTGATCCAATTGATTTGATCACCATCTCAGAGAGCTTAGAGAAAAAGAATTTACTCAGTGGCATTGGTGGTTTTGCTTATTTAGCTGAAATTGCTAAAAATACGCCAAGTGCGGCGAATATCGACGCCTATGCGAATATCGTGCGCGAACGTGCCGTGGTACGTGAAATGATTGGCGTTGCTAATGAAATCGCCGAAGCAGGTTTCAATCCTGAAGGGCGCACCAGTCACGATTTACTCGACTTTGCAGAAAGTAAAGTGTTTAAAATTGCTGAGCAGCGCACCAAAAGTAATGATGGCCCGCAAAGCTTACACAGCATCCTAGAAAAAACCGTTGATAAAATCGAAGAGCTCTACCAGTCACCACAAGATGGTGTGACGGGGGTAAGTACCGGTTATGCCGATCTAGATAAAATGACCACAGGTTTGCAGCCATCAGATTTAATCATTGTGGCCGCCCGTCCGTCGATGGGTAAAACCACATTTGCGATGAACTTAGCTGAACACGCAGCGATGACTCAAGATAAGCCGGTGTTAATTTACTCATTAGAGATGCCCTCGGAGCAAATTATGATGAGGATGTTGGCTTCCCTTGGTCGAATCAACCAGACCAAAGTGCGCACCGGTCAATTAGATGATGACGATTGGGCGCGATTATCATCAACCATGGGCTTATTAATGGAAAAAGGTAAGATGTATGTTGATGATGCATCAGGCCTAACACCTACCGATGTGCGCTCTCGTGCCCGTCGTATTGCGCGGGATCACGGTGGTATTAGTATGATCATGGTCGATTACTTGCAGCTGATGCGTGTTCCTAGCCTCTCTGATAACCGTACTTTAGAGATTGCTGAAATCTCGCGCTCACTTAAGTCATTAGCAAAAGAGCTACAATGCCCGGTGGTTGCACTGTCGCAGCTAAACCGTACCCTAGAGCAACGTGCCGATAAACGGCCAATTAACTCTGACTTACGTGAATCAGGCTCTATTGAGCAGGATGCCGATTTGATCATGTTTATCTACCGTGATGAAGTGTATAACGAAGACAGCACCGAAAAAGGCGTGGCTGAAATCATCATAGGTAAACAACGTAACGGCCCAATTGGTAAAGTACGTTTAACCTTCCAAGGTCAGTTCTCGCGTTTTGATAATTACGCAGGTCCAGCGATAGACGATGATTACTAATGCGTTTAGCCATAGCCGAAATTAACTTACAGGCACTTGCCCATAATTTAGCGCAAGTGCGGCAGTTTGCGCCTAACAGCAAAGTCATGGCGGTATTAAAAGCCAATGCCTATGGCCATGGGTTAGTGAAAATAGCGCAGCACCTTAATGATGCCGACGCATTTGCTGTGGCACGAATTGACGAAGCTTTAGCACTGCGTGCGGGCGGGCTGACCAAGCCTATTGTGTTACTGGAAGGTTTTTTCCATCAAGATGATTTGCCGATTTTATTAGCCAATAACTTTCAAACCATTATCCATGATGAGAACCAGCTCAGCGCACTTGAAAATGCAAAGCTCGATGAACCAATCAGTTGCTGGCTGAAAATCAATACCGGTATGCATCGTTTAGGGGTTGCACCAACGCAGCTGAATGATTTTTATCAGCGCTTACAAGCGACCAATAACGCTAAAGATACGATCAATTTAATGACGCACTTTTCCAGTGCCGATGATATTAGTGATACCAAAACAGCTGAGCAAATTAGCTTGTTTGATTCATTAGTACAAGGCAAACAACAAGCACATTGTTTAGCAAATTCGGCTGGTATAATAGCGTGGCCTGCGGGGCATGGTGATTGGGTACGCCCAGGATTAATGCTGTATGGTGTTTCACCTATGCTGAATTGCACGGGGGAGCAGCACAACTTAAAACCTGTGATGCGCTTAACCACAAAGGTGATTGCTATTCGCGATGTGGATGCTGCGCAAGGCGTTGGTTATGGCGGCTGTTGGCAAAGCGCTCAGCCGACTAAACTTGCAGTGGTTGCCATGGGTTATGGTGATGGCTATCCGCGCCATGCTAAACATGGCACACCGGTGGTGATTGCTGGTAAACGTTATGGTATTGCTGGCAACATCTCTATGGATATGATCAGTGTTGATATTGGTGCAAATGCTGATGGCATCAAAGTAGGCGATGAGGTGGTGATGTGGGGCCCAGAATTACCCGTTGAAGAAATTGCCCAATGTGCCACGACAATCCCTTACGAGTTAGTCTGTAATATTACCCCACGGGTAAGCTATGAGTATTTAGAGTAATGCCAAGCATTACTCTTTAATAAAATATACATCGCTAAAGCCCATGCGAGCAAATTCTTCATCACGAAAATTACGCACCGATGCAGAGCCTTTAGAGGTCATTTCAATTTGCTGCACCATTTTTAAATAATTTGTAAGATCAATGCCCTCAGCCGCCGCTATGGCTTGGTACATATCGTGGTATTTATCTTTAGCGAAGTTTATTTCGCGTGGTTGGTTTTTATATTTGTAAGTAATCCGGCGTGGCATAATGAACCTAAAGGTAAAATGAAATTACATTGATTTTACACCTTCTTCGGCATCTGCTCTACCTTTGAATGACTTGTGGCTTAGCTCAAGTTACAATGACGACCTATTTTGTAGCCAATGCTAAGGAACATCATGAAATTATCTGTTGAGATCAGTAAGTACCCACTGCACCAAGATTACATTCCATTTATTAAGGGGTTTATTGACCGTTTAAATACTTACGATGATTTAAAAGTGATTACCAACACCTTATCAACACAAATCTTTGGTGATTACGATTTAGTTATGTCGGTGCTTAGCACTGAAATTAAGCGTTCATACGAAGAGTTTGGCAAAGCTATTTTTGTTTGTAAGTTCCTCAATGGTGATCTCTCTCCCCAATAGCAGCTAAAGCCTTAGTGGATCAATTATGGAATTTATTACTGAAACTCTCGCAGGGTTCACGGCAATGTCGCACTGGGAGTATCTCGCTGTAGCGTTGTCGATGGCGTATTTACTACTAGCAATCAAAGAGAGCCTTTGGTGTTGGCCTGCGGCATTTTTTAGCACCTTAATTTATACCATCATGTATTGGAACGGCGCTTTACTCATGGAGTCGTTATTGCATTTTTATTATATGTATATGGCGGTGTATGGCTGGGTTATCTGGCGCAAAGGTAGTGCTGAGCAACATGGCTTAGTGATCACTTCATGGCGTTTGAAGCAGCATTTCGCCATTATTTCACTGACTTCAATTGTTGCGGTGATATTTGGCTATATTATGACAAATTACACGCATGCCGAGTTCGCCTATTTAGATAGTTTTACGACTTGCTTTGCGGTAGTCACTACGTATTTAGTGGCGAAAAAAGTGCTTGAGAACTGGTTGTATTGGATTGTTATTGATGCGGCTTCTATGTACTTATATTACGAAAAAGGCTACTACCCAACACTTGCGCTGTTTATTTTCTACACCATAATGGCTGCATGGGGGTTTAAAACCTGGTATGAAGAATACGAGCAAAATCAAGCTAAGCCTTTGGCGCAATTATAAGAAGTAGCATGACAGGTAAAGAAATTAGCGGCATTTTTGCCGCTTTTAACTCGCAACTCAAGGTATTGAGTACTGAGCGGCTAGTTAGCGGTTTAAGTAACGATAACTTTTTAGTGCGCACTGCACAGCAGGCTTTTTTATTAAAGTGCTATCGTGAGCATTGGCCTGTGCAGGGCTTAGCAGCGCAAACTGTATTTGCACAACAGCAGGTATGCCCCAAACCACTGTGGACTGATGAAGTGAACAAGCTGGCGATTTTTGACTATCTAGAAGGGGATATTGCACAAGGTGAATACACTACTGAACTACTACAAAAATTAGTGGCTTTGCATGGTTATCATGTGCAGACAGTAGCAATGGACATAAGCGATGAGTTAGCTTTTTATCAACAGACTCGCCTATATCAGTATTACCAAGCAAGTGTGACTAACGCATTGCAGCAAATAGCCTTATTTCCTCGTGATGAAGGTTTTTGTCATAATGACTTGGTGAAAGAAAACATCATAGTAAACTCGCAAGGCATGTTTTTAATTGATTTTGAATACGCGAAGAGCAATGACGTCTACTTTGACTTAGCCGCCTTGGTTGTTAGTTTTACACTCGATGATGAACAAAAACAGCGCTTGCTGGCAAACTATCAACAACACTTACCTAATACGCAGCGTTTTTATCGCAGCGTGAAGAAGCTAGAGTGCTATCAAGTGGTATTTTTAGTCTTGTGTATTTGCTGGTACAGCGCACGCTCAGTCGAAGATAAAGTGACATTATTACGTACGCAGTTAGATAGTTTGATTAGTTCAAAAAGTAGTGATTAGAGACCACCAAAACGAGCCGCAAGTTCTTTATATTTTGCGACTTCATCAGCATCAAATTGCGGCTCGCCATTAGCGTCTTCACCTTTTACAATCAGTAAGCTTTCTCTGGCCAAACGTTTTACACGCTCAGCTTTAACACCTAAAAATTCTGCAACTTGCTCGGTTGACATTAAACTCATAAATACTTCCTCATGTTAAACCTTTTACAAGCGCCTTATAGGTTGTTAAACGGGCATGGATATGTTGCAAAATGTTTATTAATTTTTATTAAGTATAATTTAATAGCTGTTTTTTGCTTGCTTGTGAAGTAATTTATTCTATTTCGCTTAATTAATAAGCATCTAAGCGATAGATGCTGGTATTTAGTTGCAGATGCCTTTATTATTGCTGCGCCTAAACACTGATATCGCGAGTTGGTGTGGTGGCACAAATGTGCTCTCGTGGTGAAATGGATATCACGTGGCCCTCCGGAGGCTGAGTTGTAGGTTCGATCCCTACCGAGAGCGCCATTTGCTTTAATGTCTTGGTGATAGTGTTCATTATCATTTTCATAATCGCCGATCAGCTGGTGACTCATTAAAATATCTTTGAAATGCTTTTGTGATTCAAAGTATCCTGCTTTGTGATTAAAAATAATTATTTGCTACCCTCAATATTAGCTCGATACATATATGATACCAATCGACTTAAATATTTAACCATTCTAGCGGGCTAAATAAAGCGCTCACAGCGTTAGTAATTTTTCATGTACGACTACATGGATGCAAGAGGTAGAGCAATGCAGAAGCAATTGCCGAGAACAACTAGGTGTAAAATTTCTGCCTTGTTATCACGCTATTTTTCTGTCGCTATAAATGGTCAGTAACTTAACACGATTGGTATTCGTCACGGTTGCGATCTTTATTGGCTGGGGTGTTTGGTTAATAAAAATATCCACTGCAAGCAAACGAGTATAAACAAAATAAATCCTCTAGTACTACCACAGCTCCTACACCAAGCTCTGAGTATCTTTTTAGTAAAATAATTCAATCACTCGGGTAAGACAAGCCGTGGTCATTACTATGCCAGTGGGCTGCGACTCTGACGCGATAATAGGTTATTTACTACAGTAGCTATCACCGGTTACTCATAATAAGAATAAAATGAACAACAAAGGTGATAAAACTGATAACAGCACTATACTGATAAGTAACAGCTTTTTTAGGTAATGTTATGCACAATAGAACATCTTTTCAGTTGCTAGTGGTGCTTATTACGCCGCTATTGATAGTTACCTTGGTTGACCAGCCGTGTTGAACGAACGCACGCTATTAGCCAATCGTATTGCGCAGCGATAATGAACATTAAAACCCGCATTTTGGTTTTTGTTATCTTGTTCGAGATACTCGCCTATTCAACCTTGCAGTTGTTCAATACTCTGATCTACAAACAAGCTTTAGATGAGTTTAAGCAAAATGAAATTCAAGCTGTTTTTAACAGTGCTATTTCCCGAATAAATCACCTAGCTGAAAAAATGCAAGGGCATGCTATTGATTTAGCTATCAATGGAGAGCAGTTGTATTTCTTACGTCAGCAAAAGTCTGCTGCTATGGCAGATATTAAAGATTTGGCACAACGCACATTAGAACATAAATTTGCGAGCTTTGAGCAAGCTATGGGCGGGGGACTTTGGTATCAACCAAAGGTGCTCAGTGAACAGTATCACTATTTTGGTCCATATATTTATAAAGAAAATAACCAACTGCATTTTACTTGGGATCTAAATACCCCTGAATATGATTATTTAAATCAAGCTTGGTATCAGCTAGCGGTAAAGCAGAACTGGGGCTTAGACCAAGCCAGTTATCGGCCTGTTTTTTGGACTGCGCCGTATCGTGATGATGCGGGGTCGTTTTCGCTAATGATGACTATTGACGCGGTGATGCTTGACGATAACCGCTCCCCAATAGGTATGGCCACCATTGATTGGTCTTTACAAGCACTCAGCGATTTTTTGGTGAGTGTGAAAGTCTCTGCACAGGCTCAGCCCTTTTTACTGCATCAAGATTCTGAGTTAATTATAGGCTCTACCGGTGAGCCACAACAAGTTGCGCAGTTTATTAACGACTTCCCTTGGGCGGCGACTTTGCTAGCGGAGCAGCAGTTTAATAATGCCACTCGTGTTGAGTTTGCACAGTTATCTACGGAGGATGAGTACATTTTTTATCAACTCAGTGAAAATGGTTTTATCTTTGGCTCTATGGTTCCTAAAAGCGACTTAAATAAGCAGGTTGATAAGGTGTCTTATTTGACCTTAATTACTGGCAGTGCCATAGGGCTTGGCTTTATTTTGCTGATGATTTTTATTCTTAAAGCGCTGTTTAGTCCATTTGATCAGGTATTAAATATTATAAAAAGCTCTATTCGCTATGGTAAGAATAAGCAAGTTAATCTATTGCCAGTAGAATACGTCAAGCGCAATGAATTTACCCCGATTATTGTTGCGTTGAATGATGTGTATTTACAGGTAAAACATTATGTTAGTGATATTGAAGAGGCTAATGCGAAATTAATCGCGTCGCAGCAACAAGTAAAAAAATTAAATGCTGTGCTGGAGCGAAAAGTAGCACTGCGAACAGCTGAACTTGAGAGTAAAACTAAACAAGTAACCAGATCATTGGAGCAACTAAAGCGTACTCAGCAACAACTGATTGAAAATGAAAAACATGCCACCTTAGGGCGGTTAGTTGCTGGCGTTGCTCATCAGATCAATACCCCTCTGGGGATCTGTGTGACGGCTGCATCGATACTTGAAAGTACCTCGAAAACGATTCATGAAAAAGCAACTAGCGGTAATATGTCTCGCGATGAGTTTAATCAGTCCTATGACCGTATAATACAAAGCGCTGAACTGTTGAGTGAAAATCTTCATAAAGCCACTAATCTTATTAATATTTTTAAGCAGGTGGCGGTAGACAATGATAGCCAAGAAAATCGTTGGTTTAACCTGTGTGAGTATATCGATAATATTTTATTGTCAATTCGTGCACGCATTGAGCGGACACCGCATAAAGTTACATGTCAATATCAGCAGGAAATTCGTTTTTTTGCTTCACCAGGTGCATTGGCGCAAATTATTGAGCAATTAGTGGAAAATGCTTTAATTCATGCTTTTGACAACAGCACTGCTGGAGAGGTCATCATTACGCTGAGTAAACATGCGAAAAACCTGCAGCTGACTATCAGCGATAATGGCAAGGGCATGCCAGATACGGTACGTAAACAAGTATTTGATCCGTTCTTTTCGACCAATAACGCACAGCTAAGTCTAGGGCTTGGCTTGCACATTGTTTATAATTTAGTGACTCATAAACTGGGTGGTGTAATTAAGTGCCAAAGCCAATTAGGCGCGGGCACTACTTTTATCATTACAATTCCAATGAGTGCAGCCACAGAGCCCTAACTAAAGCCACTTTTTATTTTTAAAGTACACGCCAATAGCACCGGTCAGCACGACTAGAAAAATGACAAAGAAGCCAAACGCGTAGGGGCTATCAGTGCCAGGAATACCGCCAACATTGACACCGAGTAAGCCGGTTAAAAAGCCTAGCGGTAAAAATAGCGCGGCAACGACCGACATCACATACATACGCTGGTTAAGTTGCTCAGAAACCTGATTGGTAATGGTTTGCTGAATAATCTGTGCACGTTCGATTGAGCTGTCTAGCTCCTCAATAAAACGGATCAGTAAATGGGTGGTTTCATTCAATTTTGCTTTATCGTTTTCCTCCAACCAGTTATATCGGTTCGCCATTAGCGTGCTAAGCGCTTCTTTTTGCGGTTTTAGATAGCGTTTTAAACCAATGGTTTGACGCCGTAATTGCGACAGGCCTTGGTTATCGAAACGTTTAGTTGGCTCGTCAATTTCATCTTCGAATTCGTCCAAGGTATCGTCTAAGTTATCAATAACGCCTTGCATACGCGAAGTGAGGTTGTGTGTTAATTGGCAAACTAGCTCAGAGATACTGCAGGGGCCGGTTTTTGCTATTAATGAGGCAAGTACATCTTGCACCGAAAGAAGGCGGCGTTTGCGGGTGGTGATCACGATGTTTTTGTTAATAAATAAACGAATCGACACCATGTCTTCAGGGCTTTGTGCTGGATTTAAATTAACACCACGTAAAAACAGCATACAGCCGTTAGTCACTTGGGTTATGCGTGGCCGTGTTTCATCAGCTGTTAATGAAGCAAGTTCATAATCGGTCAGTAGCTCGCTGTTTTTTAGCCAGTCAATCGCTTCAGCTTGACTATAATCTAAATGCACCCAGAGTTTACCTTGTTCAGGTTGCCAATTATTTAGCTCTGCACTGTTTTCAATTGTATGTGCACCGCCTTGCTCATCCAGGCTAAGTGCGTGTAGTAAACCATTGAACATAGTAAATTCTCTTAATTGCTGTATGGTTAATATAGTTGACTATTGAAAGAGTTAGGTCAATTAAATTGACTCATCGAATTAATAAAATTATTTCATTGGTGTTTTTACCCGTGTAGCGTATAAGACAGTTTTTTATTAAAGGGCACATTTATGACGGCAAAGATCATTGTTGGTTGGCGTGAGTGGTTAAGTTTACCTGAGCTTGGCATTAATCAAATTAAGGCTAAAATTGATACGGGTGCCCGTACCTCATGTATCCATGCACTTAATATTGAAGAATATGAACTAGAAGGCGAAAAGTGGGTGAAATTTATTGCCCAGCCTTTGCAAGAAGACGAACACACTCAAGTGCAGTGTCATGCTAAAGTAAAAAAGATGAAGTATGTAACGAGCTCAAGCGGGCAACGAGAGCTACGGTATTTTATTGAAACAACGCTCTGTGCTGGTGATAAAAGTTGGCCTATAGAAGTGACTTTAACGAGCCGAGCAAGCATGAAGTTCAGAATGTTATTAGGGCGCACAGCCATGGAAAATCGTATAGTCGTTGATCCGGCTTTATCTCATTTATTAGATAGTTAAGGTTTTAACTATGAAAATCGGTATTTTATCTCGTAATAAAAATTTATATTCAACACGTCGTTTAATCGAAGCTGCCCAGCTGCGTGGCCATGAAGTGAAAGTGATCGATGCGCTGCGTTGTTATATGAACATTAACTCTGAGCAACCAGAGATCCACTATCGCGGTGAAAATCTAAAAGACTTTGACACTATCATTCCGCGTATTGGTGCTTCGGTTACTTTTTATGGCTGTGCTGTTTTACGCCAATTCGAAATGATGAATGTGTTTCCTGTGAATGAATCAGTGGCAATTTCACGTTCGCGAGATAAATTACGTTCATTACAGTTATTGTCGCGTAAAGGCGTAGGCATGCCGGTAACGGGTTTTGCTAGTAAGCCAGATGACGTAAAAGACTTACTTGAAATGGTGGGTGGTGCTCCGGTTGTAATTAAATTACTGGAAGGCACGCAAGGCATTGGTGTGGTGTTAGCAGAAACGCGCAAAGCGGCTGAAAGTGTTATTGAAGCCTTTATGGGCTTAAAAGCTAATATCATGGTACAAGAATATATTAAAGAAGCAGGCGGTGCTGATATCCGCTGTTTCGTACTCGGTGATAAAGTGATTGCTGCGATGAAGCGTCAAGCACAAGACGGTGAGTTCCGTTCTAATTTACACCGCGGTGGCAGTGCAACATTAGTACGTATCACGCCAGAAGAACGTAGAACAGCAGTGGCAGCAGCGAAAGCGATGGGTTTGAATGTCGCTGGGGTTGACTTACTTCGTTCATCTCGCGGACCTTTGGTAATGGAAGTTAACTCTTCACCAGGTCTTGAAGGTATTGAAGTAGCAACAGGAAAAGATATTGCAGGCATGGTGATCGAATTTATCGAAAAAACCGCTGCGACTAAAAGGACCGCAACGCGTGGCAAAGGTTAAAATCAATAGTGCGTTTACTTTATTAGGTGAAACGGTGGGGGTAGGCGAGCGTAAAACCCTGGCTTTGGAAGCTGCAAAGCTGTATACCCACTCACCGTTAAATATTCCTATCGAAGTGGTGAATGGTGTGCAAGCAGGGCCAGTATTAATGGTCTGCGCAGCGATTCATGGTGATGAACTCAATGGCGTAGAAGTAGTGCGCCAATTATTAGCAAAAATAGATGCTAACCAGCTGCGTGGTACGCTGATTGCTGTGCCGATTGTTAACGTATTTGGTTTTATCCATAAGTCACGTTATTTACCGGATCGTCGCGATATGAATCGTAGTTTTCCGGGCTCTATCCGTGGCTCACTTGCAGGGCGTATGGCGCATATGTTCTTCTCACAAGTGGCTGTTCACTGTACGCACATTATTGATTTACATACGGGGGCTATTCATCGCACTAATTTGCCACAAATACGTGCCAACTTAAGTGATGAAGCAACGGCACAGATGGCGAAAGCATTTGGTACGCCGGCGGTGATCGATGCCTCTTTACGTAATGGCTCGCTTCGCAGTGAAGCTGCTAACCTTGGTATTCCAGTTATTACCTATGAAGCCGGTGAAGCATTACGCTTTGACCCAATAGCCATTGCAGCAGGTATGCAAGGCGTTGATTACGTTATGCGACATTTAAAAATGATCCGTGGTAAGCGCGCTAAAAAGTTACCTGAACCGATTATTGCAAGCTCGACCAGTTGGGTGCGTGCCGAGGTTGATGGTATTGTTCGCGCGCAAGTCTCACTGGGTGAGCGGGTAATGAAAGGCCAAATATTGGCGTATATCAGTAGCCCATTAGGTGACTCAGAGCTTGAGTTGTTAGCACCACGCAGTGGTATCGTGATCGGCCAGCAAACCATGCCGTTAGTTAATGAAGGTGATGCAGTGTTCCACTTAGCGTATTTTGCGCATGCAAATAGCTTAGTTGAGCAGCAGTTAGAAACCTTTATTGATGAAATTAGTGATATTGAAGATGAGTTAAAAACAGCTGATTTAAATAATTAAGCTAATTTAACGGGTTGATTAAAAAGCCGCTGAAGAGACTTTCTTAAGCGGCTTTTTTTTACCTTGAACTGGTGGTCATTTATGATGGCTTTTTGGGGCCAATAATACGTTTAGTAGCAGCCACTTTTGTTGGTTTTGGCTCATTGCTTAACACCATCACCGGACGGGTAACAAACAAGTTGTTTGGGTAAATAACGCGATGACCATCAATATGCTCAAGCACCACATTCATTAAGCCCATTTCGACAATACGTCCTTCTACAAAGTTAGCGCCATCAATCACTCTAACCCAATAGCCAACACGACAGTCATTTTGAATAAACATCAGTAAAAAGGAGGTGAGGTTGCTTAACAGTGACCAAGCAGCAAACAGTGCAACGCCTAGCATGGCAAACAAGGATGAGCCAAGAACCAGTAAACCGCGTAATTCAATGCCCCAAAAAACCAGCACTAAACAGAGCATCACAAATGCGAGAATAATTTTTAGTAGCAGCTCTGCGCGGTATTTACGATGAATGTCGACCTTACCTTTGATGGTTTTTTCGAGCAATTTTTTGGTGAGTTTTAACAGCAATGGAAATGCCAGTAAGGCAACTAATGTTACCACCCATCTATATTGCATACTAAGAATATCAAGTAGTTCCACAACCTGTCCAAATCAGCTTTATCTGAGCCGTATTTTAGCGTTTTTCGTGACCTTTAAAAGGTATTTTTTACAGTGACAAGCCATTGGATTGAGTCAACATCATCATCTTTATCAAGGGGAGCGGCAATATCTAAATGGATCACGGTACCGGCATTAGCTCTACTTGGTGCTAGCCTTAACCCAACACCAATATTTTTCAACACTTGGCCATTATCGCCGTTATTTTTATCGTTGAACCAAGCGCGACCGATGTCAAAAAACGCAGCACCACCAACTTTAAAAAGTTGCAGCAAGTCGTACTCCCAATAGTAACGTTTTTCTAAATTAACTAAAAAGCTGCGGTCACCTTGTTGATAGTCTAACGGGTAGCCACGTAAACCATTTTCTCCGCCTAGACTCAGTTGCTTGTCTGGGGTGAGATTATTTGCATAATCAAGGCGCATTCTGGCATACCATGATTGCTTTAAACTGGTATTTAAATAATATTGCACTTGGCTACTTGCTAACAGGTTCTCTGCTTTGCCTTGCTGTTCGTTCCAATAACCATCGAGACTGGCCTGAAAGCGCCATAGCGTATTGTTACCGCTAAAGTGGGCTTTTTTTGCATGAAAGGAATAAACGGCACGACTTGCATCATTGCTTAGTTCTTCACTTGAATAACCGAGTAAAGCTTGTAGGTTCCAACCTAAGTTGAGGTCTTCAGTACGATAAATACTGTCGAAATTTCTTACTTTAACAAAGTGATCTTCAAACCAGTTGCCGCTTATATAGGGGTAACTTAGCTCTCGTTTTTCGGCCAGCGGTGTATAGGTGTCAGCGGTGCTGAAAAAGCTCTGTTGTTCGTGGGTATAACCAACACTGAGACGCTGTGTCCAGCTATTACTAAGTTGTTTGGAATGGCCAAAAAATATACGGTTATATTCGGTTTTTTGAGAAAATTTACTGAATACTTCGCCGCGTTTATAGAGCGATTCAATACGTTGATCAGATAAACTCAATAAGCCATAACTATAGGGAGTATCAATCGAATAAAACGGGTAAGTTAACTCAAGTAAATGGCGTTTCCCATCATCGTTATCAGAATACTCGACGCGGCCACGGTAGCGGCTAGACAGTATATTCGGGTCATCATAAACAAATAAGTAACCATTGCGCTCAGCATCGGTTGTGCGCGACAGTGACAGGCGTTTCCCCCAGCCAAATAAATTTGATTCGCGAAAGCCGATGCTCGATTTATTTTCGCCGCCACTACGACTAAAGCTGATCTCGGGTAGTAATGTCCATAAGTCGCGGGTCTCTACAGTGACATCAATATTACCGTCGCAGTTAGTTTGTGCACTAATATTGGCATCATATAAGTAAGCTTGGCGACGTAATAAGCGTTCTGATTCGGCCAATTTTTTTGGCTCATAGGCATCTTCAGGCGTAAATAACAGAATGCTTTTAATAACATCAGGCTCAGTGGTCATATGTGCGCGATTAGCAAATCGAAATAGCGCGTTATTTTCTGCTTCGAGTTCAGTATTAAAAACGTTAAGTTGGTTTAGTTTGATTGTCGCTATTTTAGCATTGGGGGTTTTTTCAGGTAATAACTCTTCGCCATCAAGTTGGCGGTGTAGGTTTTTTTCAGTGGCTGTAATAGTCTGTTGTTTACTACAGCTTTGTTGAGTTTGAACCGCTGATTGCGCGAGGCAATAGGGTGCATAGAGCAGGTAGCTTGAACAGCTCAAAAATAAAAATTTAAAACATCTGCTTACGGCCATTTAAATCCTTAAACATGAACTTAGTCTTTGCTTACTACACACTAACTTACTGTATAAGTCCACCTCATTGTTGCATTTGTGTAAGAAAATAATGTACAAGTACCGCTAATAACTGCTCTGCTGCAACCCCTTCACCATTAATCCACACACTATTACTATAGTGTTCAAAGTTTAAATTAAAGTTTTGTTGCGCGTAGCTAAAGCGACACTGGTGGCGATCTGCACCGCTGGCAAATTCGCTAATAGTGATCTCGGGGGCATGTAGAAATAAATGCGCCCATAGCTCAAAGTCATCATCATTGGGCATTTCGCTTGGGCTAATAATGATGGCATTATGGCGGGGATCTAATTGAAATTCAGTCATGCTGTTACTCTGTACTTAGGAAGACGCTAAATAGTTACGAATAGCCTGTAAAAATGGGCTGCCGTATTTGTTGAGTTTGGTAAAACCAACCCCAGATACTTTGAGAAATTCACTGTCATTGGTTGGCATTAACTGCGCCATTTCTGCGAGTGTTTTATCGTTAAATACCACATATGGCGGCACGTCATCGGCATCCGCAAGCTCTTTGCGCAGGGCACGAAGTTTGGCAAACAACTTTTTATCATAGTTAAATTGGGCCAATTTATCTTGGTAAACATGCTTGGCTTGGAGACGTGGCTCGGCCATTTGTAAGCTATACTCGCCTTTAAAAATAGCACGTGCACCTTCAGTTAAGCGCAGCGCAGATCCTTGGGTGATATCTTGGCTTAGCAAACCTTGGTGAATGAGCTGACGTAAAATACTGAGCCAAAACTCACTACTGTGATCTTTACCTATGCCATAGGTACTGAGCTGATGGTGATTATTATCACGAATACGGCTGGTATTGGCCCCACGCAGTAATTCCACAATGTAACCTAAACCAAAGCGCTGTTCGGCACGATACACGCATGACAGAGCTTGCTGCGCCACTAAGGTACCATCAAAGCTTTTTGGTGGATTCAAGCAAATATCACAGTTACCACACGGTTCGCGCTGGTATTCACTAAAATAGTTAAGCAGTATCTGCCGGCGACAAGTTTGCGCTTCTGCAAAGCTGGCCATGGCATTAAAACGTTGCTCTTCAACACGCCGACGTTGTTCATCTTCAATGTCTTCAAAAAAGCGCCTAACACGGCCAATATCGGCCGGATCAAAATACATAATTGCTTCAGCTGCAAGCCCATCACGGCCAGCACGGCCAGTTTCCTGATAGTAAGATTCAATACTTTTGGGAATATCGTAATGCAATACAAAACGGACATTGGGTTTATTAATCCCCATACCAAAGGCAACGGTGGCTACCACAATTTGAATATCATCGCGGGCAAAGCCTGTTTGCACAAATTGGCGTTGTTCGTTACTCATACCGGCATGGTAAGCCGCTGCATTCATGCCAGCATCGGCAATTTTTTCTGCTATTTCGTCAACCCGTTTACGGCTGGTGCAATAAATGATACCACTTTGATTTTGTTGTTCTTTTAAGTAGCGAAGTAATTGCGCTAACGGCTTGAACTTTTCTTCAATAGTGTAACGAATATTGGGTCTGTCAAAACTGCCAGTATGAATATAGGGGGCGGTTAAACCCAGCTGCTGAACTATATCAAAGCGGGTTGCTTTATCGGCAGTGGCAGTCAGCGCCATCATCGGCACATGTGGAAAATGCTGTTTAAGCTCGCTTAGTCGACAGTAATGTGGGCGAAAATCATGGCCCCAATGGGACACACAGTGAGCTTCGTCAATTGCAAATAAACTAATATTGAGATGGCTTAAGCGCTCTTTAAATTCGTGCTGTAGTACTTTTTCTGGAGCAACATAAAGTAGTTTGAGCAAGCCATTGTGCAGTTGTTGATATATCTGCTGTTGTTCGTCGCGGTTAAGGCTGTTGTTGATATACGCCGCTTTAACCCCTAACGCTTGTAGTTGTGATACTTGATCTTGCATTAGTGAGATCAGCGGTGAAATAACCACGGTCAGGCCACTCAAAGCCAATGCCGGTACTTGATAGCAAACGGATTTGCCACCGCCAGTGGGTAATAATACCAGCGTGTCTTGGCCGTTAAGGGCTGCGTCGATCACCGTTTCTTGGCCATCACGAAACTCGCTATAACCAAACACTTGCTTGAGTATAGCGGCGGGACTGCGCACAACGGTGCTTGGTGTGGGGATTGGTGTATTCATCGCGCTCATTTTAGAGCTTTTAGGCGACCTTGCATAGGTGCTTTTTATCGCACTTTCTTTTTAGTTGTGCTTTACTCGTCTTACCAGTTATAAAGTTTGCAGATAATAATAATGAATAAAGCCATTTTAATTGATCGAGTTGCTAAAGTATTTGTTGAGCAAATGCCGTTTAATCAGTTTTTACAAATTAAAGTTAAGTCACTAGATGCTGAGCAAGCGCAAATAAGTTTTCCTTGGCAGGATGTTTTTATTGGTAATCCGGCGCAAAAAATTCTCCATGGCGGGGTGATCTCAGCGGTACTAGATAATGTCGGCGGTATGCTTGCTGCGGCTGCGATGATTGATAAACTCAGCGAACTTGATATGCCAAGCGTGCAAAAAAAGTTGGCAACATTGGGTACCATCGACTTACGAACCGATTATTTACGACCTGGTAAAGGGCTTGAATTTACCGCCAGTGCTAAGCTCATTCGCTCAGGTAATAAGGTATGCGTATGTCGAATGGAGTTACATAATGAACAAGGTACTCAAATCGCTTTTGGCACGGCGACTTATTTAGTTGGATAAAGCCTAGCAGACAGGTAGACTAGCCGTCTTTCATCCATTTCAGAAAAAATTTATGCCAACTAATCCTGAACAGCGTAAAGGCGTTATTTTAGCCTGTATGGCTTTTTTTATGTGGGGCTTAGCGCCTATATACTTTAAATTGCTGCAGCACATTTCGGCGTTTGAAATACTGATGCACCGAGTTGTATGGTCGGTATTATTTATCGTCATTATAGTTGCTGTATTGAAGCAATGGCATAAAGTCCAACATGTTTTCAAACAACCTAAGTTAATTGCCATGTTGGTGATTACTGCCACCTTACTTGGTTTTAACTGGGGATTGTTTATTTGGGCGGTAAATAATGATCATATGCTTGATGCGAGTCTAGGTTATTACATCAATCCATTATTAAATGTGTTACTCGGCATGCTATTTTTAGGAGAAAAGCTTCGTAAGTGGCAGGCGTTAGCGGTAGCGTTGGCATTGTGTGGCGTGGTGATCCAAGTGATTAGCTTTGGTTCTTTTCCGGTTGTTGCCTTGTCATTGGCAAGCTCATTTGCAATCTATGGCTTACTACGTAAAAAATTGCCCATTGAATCATTGCCAGGGTTGTTACTCGAAGCGTTAATATTATTGCCAGTTGCTTTAGTTTATTGGTGGTTAATGGTGCCTACAGCAAGCTCCGATTTTTCTGCTAATGATTGGTATACCAATGTGTTATTGATCAGCGCGGGCGTTATTACGACGTTACCTTTGTTGTGTTTTATAGGCGCCGCTAAGCGATTGCAATATACTACCTTAGGATTTTTTCAGTACATTGGGCCAAGCTTAATGTTTATTTTAGCGGTGGTGTTTTATGGTGAAGTATTCAGCGGTGAACGTATAGTAACATTTGCCTGTATTTGGAGTGCTTTGGCAATTTTTAGTTGTGATTCGTATCGGCAATCACAAAAGCGCAAGCGTGAAAATATCCCACCAGTAACTAAGCCTGTTTAAGCACTGACTTTATTACGGCCCGTTTTTTTGGCCTCATAAAGCTTAATATCAGCCTGTTTTAATAATTCATCGATTTGATAAACAGGCTCGTGTGCGTAACCGATAGACAAGGTAAATTGAATTTTTTGCTGACTAAGCTCAGGGCTATTAAGCTCAATGAAATGGCGAAAATCTTCAAGGCGTTTTAATACTTCAGTTTTATCCACATCATTAAAATAGACCACAAATTCTTCACCACCTAAACGAGCTGCGAAGTACTTTTTAAAATATTTCGCAAAACAGCTAGCAAATCCTTTGAGTACTTCATCGCCAGCATCATGGCCGTAGCTATCGTTGATAGATTTAAAGTGGTCAATATCAAACATTGCTAAAGAAGGTGTTAATTGTTTTTTCTGCATTTGCTTTAACGATTTCGTTGTTTCTTCAAAGAAGTAACGACGATTGGGTAACTTAGTTAAATAGTCTGTATTGGCTTGCAAGCGAATGGTGGTAATTTGCTCTAACATGTCAACGTTTTGGCTCAAACGACAGTAAAACTCTTCATTGTTAAACGGTCTACGTAAATAATCGTTGGCGCCATTTTTTAAAAAGCGTGCTGAAAGGTGAGCTGCATTAGAGCCGGAAATGCCAATGATGGCTTTTTCATCATTGCTGTATAAACGGCGGATCTCACTACATAACTCATCACCATTCATGTTGGGCATTTCGTTATCGGTAATGATCACCGCTATATCGGGGGTGTGTTCAAGCATGGCGAGTGCTTCAACACCATCGTTGGCTTCTAAAATTTGATATTTATGGCGTTTAAGTAAGTTACAAATATGGCGTCGAGTAGCAACTGAGTCATCAACCACCAATACTTTAACATTTTCGTTGCGAGGTAGGCGTTGCAATTGTTTTTCTAAATATAGATAAGCTTGTTTATTCTCTTTAGTGATGTAATCAATGATAGGATATTTTTCAACAGTATTACGGGTTTTTAAATCGATGTTGCCAGTCATTACAATCGTGGGGATTTCAGCTGCAATAGTGCAGGGAACTGCTTCACCTTGCGGAGCATCAGGCAAAATAAAATCTACAACAGCGCAAAAGTAGCGATTTTTACTGATCAACTCTTTCGCTTGCGCTAATGAATCTGCTATATCGGCATCATAGCCAACTTTAATTGCAATGTGTTTTTGCACTCGCGCTATAGTTGGCGTATCTTCAATGATGAGTATTTTCCGTGTCACGTAACACCTTGTTTTTTGGCCGGACCAAATAGTATTGCTTATACAAGTTGTAACTGTTAAAACACGAAAAAGCAAATAGCACCATTACTTTTATAGGCTATCTGACTCCGAATAGTAGTCTTGACTCTGTGGCGTTGGACTTGAGATCCGAGAGCGCCCAAATAGCGTATGAAATTTAGTTTTACAGGTCGTTAGCTTGAGGTATTTTATCCAAGCTCGCTCAATTGCGTTAGTTGGCTCTTGACTACCTGAAACAACAGCAAGAAATTGTGCTTGAATTTCGTTTTGTGGTTCAAGGGTTTTGTTGTATAACCCTTTGAGTACCACGCCGTGTTGTTCAAGTATGTTAGCTTCTAATAAAGTGAAATTACCGCTGCGGCCGAATCCGCGTGGGAAATTCTGGTCATCATAAAACTGACGTTGGCTTACAAATGCTTGGCGAAGTAGTGAAATATCGTTGCTCATGGCTGTTTCCTCATGCCCTATATACTGGCTGGAGTATGGATCAAGTTGCGCAATTTATTAAACAAAAAATTTTTATCGTGAGGATAAGTAATTGGATATAGATTTATTGAAAACCTTTGTCGAAGTAGTGCGTACTCGCCACTTTGGCAAAGCAGCAGAAAACCTTTATATTACACAGTCTGCGGTGAGTTTTCGTATTCGTCAACTAGAACAAGGGTTAGGGGTTAATTTATTTATCCGCCAACGCAATAATATCCAATTGACCGCCCCCGGCGAGCGCTTGTTACCCCATGCGCAAATGATTATAACAGGAATGCAACGGGCTAAAGTCGATGTTGCACTTGCTGATAATATGCATAAACAAGTGAGTTTAGCTGGCACCCCTAATATTTGGGATGCTTTTTTACAGTTTGGTATCACAAATATAGTATCTGCTATGCCTGGCGTATCGTTGGTTGCAGAAGTTAAAGCACAACAAGAGAGCACGCGGTTATTATTAGAGCGTACTTTAGATTTAGCTATTTTATTTGATCCGCCTAAAGTTGATGAGTTGGTCGTTGAACGCATTTGCACCTTACCAATTATTCCTATTAGTGCATTTGAAGGCGCAGCAAATGAAAACTTTTTTGATAATCAATATGTCTATGTTGACTGGGGAACTACCTTCTCCCTTTGGCATGCGCGACAATTTACTGGGCGGACACCCCCTTATTTTCGTACCAGCACAGGGCGCATTGCATTAGATTTGATACTACAATGTGGAGGTAGTGCATTTATTCCTGAAGTTTTAGCTAAAAGCCATCTAGATAAAGGAGAGCTACATCGGGTACCTGATGTGGAACATACTTCTCGGGATATTTTTGTCGCTTATCACAGAGATAATGAACAAAAACCCCTGCTTGAGACGTTGGTTAATTTATTGCTGGAATTAACACCCACAATAAGCAGTGAATTTAGCGCTAAGTAAGCTATATGTGACATTTTTATGTTTATTTGATGTCTTTTTTTATGCCTTTTTATGAATAATATAAGGCAAAAATATTTCAGTTGTAATATTTATGTCATTTATCGCAGGCAAAATGCAGCGAATTAAAAATTAGTCTGTTGCGTTTATTGAGGAAATAATATGAAATTTGCAAAGTCGACCTTATTACTAGCTGTGTTAAGTGGTTTATCGTGTCCTGCATTTGCTGATGTTGATGTGTATGGTAAAGCAAATGTCTCCGTGCAATCTTCGGATGATGGTGAAGGGTCATTCAGCGAAATTAAAAGTAATGCATCGCGAATTGGTTTTAAAGGTTCTGAAAACATCAGTGCTGGCTTAGAAGCTATTTATAAGTTCGAATTTCAAGTTAATGTTTCTGATGATTCAAAAGACACGATTACGTCACGTAATCAATACGTTGGTTTAAAAGGTGGGTTTGGTCAACTTGTGATTGGCCGTAATGATACCGCTTTGAAGCAATCACAAGGGAAGTTAGATTTATTTGATAACCTTGAAGGTGATATCAAAAATTTATTTAAAGGTGAAAACCGCCTGAGTGATACGCTAACTTATTCATCAAAGGATTTAAGTGGCTTTAAAGTGCTTGCAACTTACGTTGCTGAAAAAGACAGCGAAGGCGATAGCGGTTATTCATTAGCACTTACTTATGGCGATGCTGGACTGAAGAAAAGCAACGTTTATGCATCAGTTGCTGCCGACAGTGAAGTTAATGGTTATGATGTTGTACGCGCTACCGTGCAAGGTAAAGTAGCTGATTTTAAACTAGGTGCAATGTACCAAAGCCAAGAAAAAGTGGATGGTAGCGGTGATGCCGATGGTTATTTAGTTAATGCGGCTTACACCCTTGATAGCAATACATTTAAAGTGCAATACCAAGTAATGGATTTTGATGCGGGTGATAAAAAGTCTGCTATCTCTGCTGGTGTTGATCACTCATTGAGCAAAAACACCACGTTATTTGCCTTCTATACTAATTTTGATATGGACAGCAATGTTGATCAAGATTACTTAGGTGTTGGCATGGAATACAAGTTTTAGTCTTGAGACTGTTGAAAAAGCCTTACTTCTTACAGTAAGGCTGTTTACTATTAAGCTTGTGCATACACTGATTTACCCGCAAGCCAGCGATTGATAAGTTGTTCTACTTGTTCAGGGTACTGGCGGAGCATTTGTAGTGCGATAGGTCTGACTAAGTTGAGTGTGTGCTTATCTCTGGTTAAGTCAGCAATTTTAAATTCTGCTAAACCTGTTTGTTTAGTGCCGAGCACTTCACCTGGACCACGAATTTCTAAATCGCGTTCAGCAATTACAAAACCGTCATTGCTATCTCTTAGCACAGCTAAACGTTTTTGTGCCGTATGAGACAAGGGGGCGTGGTATAAAAGCACACAATGGGATGCGATTGCACCGCGGCCAACTCGGCCACGTAACTGATGTAATTGCGCAAGGCCAAGCCGTTCAGGATTCTCAATGATGATCAAACTGGCATTCGGCACATCTACACCGACTTCAATGACTGTCGTCGCGACTAATATATGAATGTTCCCAGCTTTGAATTCACTCATAATGGCTTGCTTTTCAGCTGCTTTCATCCGGCCATGAACTAGCCCTACAGTTAACTCAGGCAGTGCATGAGTTAACTGCAGTGCGCTATCTTCTGCTGCTTGACATTGTAATGCTTCCGATTCATCAATTAAGGTGCATACCCAATAAACTTGGCGGCCTTGCTCGGTACAGGCTGTTTTTACCCGCGCAATAATTTCATCACGACGGGTATCAGGTAGTGCAATGGTTTTAATTGGGGTACGTCCGGGTGGCAACTCATCAATCACGGAGGTTTCTAAATCGGCATAAGCGGTCATCGCCAGTGTGCGTGGAATCGGTGTGGCTGTCATCACCAGTTGATGTGGATAGCAATCACCAAAACGGCCTTTTTCTCGTAGCGATAAGCGCTGGTGGACGCCAAAACGGTGTTGTTCGTCAATAATAATAAGCACTAAGTTATTAAAAGTTACTTGTTCTTGAAATAACGCATGAGTACCAACAATCATTTGCGCTTCACCAGAGGCTATTTTCTCAAGTATTGCGCTGCGCTCTTTCCCTTTGGTTTTTCCGCCCAACCAAGCAGTAGTAATACCTAAAGTTTGAAACCAGTTTTCGAAAGTAATGCCATGTTGCTCAGATAAAATCTCTGTGGGTGCCATTAACGCGACCTGATAACCTTGTGCGATAGCCGTTAAGGCACTCAAAGCGGCAACTAATGTTTTACCTGAGCCCACATCACCTTGGACTAAGCGCATCATCGGGTAGGGATGTTGTAAATCACTTTTAATTTCTGCAACCACTTTACTTTGCGCGTTGGTGGGAGCAAAAGGCAGCTGCGCCAAAAATTTACTTTCTAATTGGTTGATTGGATCCAGCGCCACGGCTTTTACTTGTTGCCCTTGTTGGCGTAATTTTAATAGGCTGAGGTTTTGCGCCAGCAGCTCTTCAAATACTAGGCGTTGTTGTGCAGGGTGCAGGCCTTGCTCAAGGGCACTTAAATCAACGTCATTGGCTGGACGATGTAGTAATAAAAGTGCGTGAGTTAAATCCATACCGGCATGTTGAAATTGCGCTGGTAATAGCTCTTCAACTTGATATTTATTCAGTAATTCAATTGCTTGATCACTTAAAGCCCGAATAGAGAGTTGCTTTAAACCTTCTGTTGTTGGATAAACTGGCGTTAGCGTGGTTGCTGTTGGTTGTTCACTCGGTGTATCGCTGAGGCTGTATTCAGGGTGAGTCATTTCATAACCCACTCTGCCACGGCGTACTTCACCAAAACAGCGGATCACTTTTCCACTGCTTAAGTTATTTTTTTGTGCCGCCGTAAAATTAAAAAAGCGTAATGTTAAGCGCCCTGTGCCATCATTCACTTGGCACACCAGCATACGTCGTTTACCAAAAGTGATCTGACTGGTTTCTATGCTTGCTTCAATCGTAACATGGCTATGCACCGCTAAATCACAGATATTATAAACTCGGGTGCGATCTTCATAACGCAGAGGTAAATGAAAGAGCATATCTTGTACTGTGCTGATCCCCAGCTTTTTAAGGCGTTCAGCCATTTTTGGGCCAACGCCTTTGAGATCAGTGATTGGGTAGCGGCTTAACGTTGGCTTTGACAAAATAGGCTCAAATCATTCATTTTTAGATGGTTTTTAGTTTACGTGTGAACGCTTTAGTCATCAAGCATGTTTTAATCGTTGCCAAAATACTTCATCAGCAATGATCTCGCCGTTGTCATCTAAGGCTGGGTAAGGCAGCGATTTTTCTTTGCACTTTTGCGCAATGATTGGGTGGCAGCCTTCAAATAACATCTTATGTTTGACTGTTTCATCAAGCATGGTTCGTTGGTATAAACCTGCATTGAGACGTTGATTTTGTGCTTCGAACAAAATTAATGCTGCCGCCACAGACACATTAAGTGACTGTGCCATACCTTGCATCGGAATGATGATATTTTTATCCGCGTGGGCAAGTGCTTGTGGAGATATGCCGGTTTTTTCTTGGCCGACAATAATGGCTGTTGGCAGAGTATAATCAATGTCACGATAATCAACGGCATCAGGGCATAAATTAGTGGCAAGAACTTGTACTTTTGGGTTGTGCTGGCGCATCATCGCCACCGCACTATCAATATCTTTATGTAGATGAGTGGCGATCCAATTTTTACTGCCACCCGAGGTATTATTAGTCAGCCATTTTTGATTTTGCGGCCATACCGCATGCACATGATGGCAACCCACAGCGTCTGCACTACGGACAATGGCAGACAAGTTATGGTGTTTATGCACATCTTCTAAGCACACGGTTAAATCGGTTTGACGGCGATTGAGTACGTGCTTTATGCGATGGTAGCGAGTAGTTTCCATTTTTAGCCTTGTCTGAACTCATAAAATTGCCGCTATTATACGGGAATTAGTGAGCTAAGGCATTACCGAGCGGCTAATTGGGTTTTGCAGCGATATTAGCGTTTCGGTTGATTGTATTGCTTCGATTGCTTGAATTTTATTGATCAGTACATCTTGTAAATGATCAATTGAACGCGTCATTACCTTAATAAAAATACTGTAGTTACCTGTCGTGTAATAAGCCTCAACCACTTCTTCAAGCTCCTTTAAATGTAATAAGGTTTGTGGGTAGTCACGGGCATTATTAAGGTTTATGCCAATAAAACAGCAGACGTCATAGCCCAGTTGTTTGGCATTAATGCTTACTTGGGTGCCGGTAATGATCCCCGCTTGTTTCATTTTTTCCACTCGAACATGAATAGTGCCAGCACTTACTGCAAAACGTTTGGCTAATTCTGCGTAGGCAGTACGGGCATTATCCATTAAGGCGTGCAGGATCTGTTTATCGAGATTATCGATTTGATAATTTTCCATATAAATAAAGCGCTTTAATTATTGAATCTTTATTTTTTATACCATTAAATTAATCAAATTAATATATTAAAGCTCTTTTTGTTATTGGTTATTGAATTAAAGTGCTAAATGGTTGAGGATTGCTTTAACGACATGGTTGCTGCAGCGCAATCATGCACCTTTAGCAAGTAACAATAACTGGGAATGAGGCCAATTATTATGAGTTCACAATTTATGCAGCAACAGCAGCAAATTAGTAAAGTAAAACAGTATTTTTCACAGCAATTAGAGCAGCAATTAGGGTTAATTGAAGTACAAGCGCCTATTTTGGCTAAAGTAGGCGATGGTATTCAAGATAACCTAAGTGGCACTGAAAATGCGGTTGCGGTAAATGTTAAAACCATTCCTGATAGCCAATTTGAAGTGGTTCACTCGTTGGCAAAATGGAAGCGAAAAACATTAGCTGATCATGGCTTCGCTATTGGCGAAGGTTTATATACGCATATGAAAGCACTGCGTCCGGATGAAGAGTCATTAAGCCCGATACACTCGGTGTATGTTGATCAGTGGGATTGGGAAAAAGTAATTTGTGCCAGCAGTGAGCGCTCTCTGGATAAGTTAAAAGAAACAGTACGCGCTTTGTATCAGAGCTTAAAAGCAACCGAGCAATTTGTTGCTGATGAATTTGCGATCAGCCCTTTTTTACCAGCTGAAATTACCTTTGTGCACAGTGAGCAACTACGTCAAATGTATCCTGACTTTACCGCCAAACAGCGCGAAAAAGCAATTACCCAAGAATATGGCGCGGTGTTTTTAATTGGCATTGGTGGCGCATTGGCTGATGGAAACATTCATGATGTGCGTGCGCCTGACTACGATGATTGGTCAACCCAAACCTGCGAGCAGTACAGTGGCTTAAATGGCGATATTTTATTATGGAACCCAGTGCTTGAAGATGCATTCGAAATATCGTCAATGGGTATTCGTGTATCACCCGAGGCATTAGTGGCCCAGCTAGCAATTACTGGTGATGAAGGGCGTTTAGAGTTTGATTGGCACAAACAATTGCTTGCTAAAGAGTTGCCACAAACAATCGGCGGTGGTATTGGTCAGTCACGTTTGGCTATGTTGTTATTGCAAAAATCGCATATCGGCCAAGTACAAGTTGGCGTGTGGCCTGCAGAGTTAAAACAGCAAATGGCTGGTATTTTATAACGTAGACGAGAAATAGAGACTATCAGTTGTTAGTCTCTATCTGCTTGTGATCAACTGGTTTTAAATTCAATCTCTATTTTGCCTTCTTGCAGTTTTACGTTACAAGGAGGATAGCTGCGATTAGTTTTTAATACTTTATCGAAAATATGAATTTCGACCCCAGAATGCAATTTTTTATTGACCGCTAAATTAGCATTATTCAGCAAGCCATATAAATTTTGTTCCAAATTTGATAAGCGCTTTTCTAATTGCTCTGCTTGCTGACAGTAATGATTCTGAGTGGCGCCTATTTTTGCTAACAGTAGTTTTTTCTTTTCAGCATCCTTGAGTAAGTCTGCTTTTTCAATGGTGGCTTGCAAAGTATCGAGTTGCTCGTCAGTTTTAGCGAGCTCTTTTAGACACTCATCTGTTTCTGCCGTTATGGCTTGCCCTGATGCTGCCATATTAATGAACATTTTTGCACCAGACTCATTGCCAATTTCACCCGCAATGATCATCCCCGCATCGAGGACTTCGCCACCAAATAACTTACCTTGCGGATTGTCTGTTTGGCCAATTTGTAATAACCCTGTGGCTTTCATGGCACAATGGCTTGCTTGGCGTTCAATAAAAATATTATTACCAGCTAGGTAACTATATTGCGCGTGAGATAGATGAATATTACCACTACTAATAATTTTGCATGAAAGCGTTTTATCATCTAGCTGGTGGCCAATTACACCTTGTTTAATTGTAATATCGCCTTGCGCTGTTAACTCACCTGATTCGACCGTGCCCATAACGGTTATATCGCCTTTGGCGGTAACTTTCATGCCCGGCTCAATGTTATGAGTGACAATCACGCTGCCATCAAAATTAATATGGCCGCTTTTAACTGTGACATCGCCAATAGTAAAAATATCATCAACGCGCATGCCATTTTTAATTTCTACCGGTACGCCGGCAATGGTTGAGATTAATTCTAGAGGATTGGTTTTTGATATTTCGCTGCCTTCACCAGCGACTAACGGGCTACTTTCTCCCGCTTTTGCCGGCAGTACATCACCTTTTACGGTAAAGCCTTCTTTACCAGGAGTTGCGGGTTGCTGTCGAATTAACAGTGTACCGGGTTCAACACTGGCTAACTTGCCAAAATCGCGCATATCAACAGTACCATCTTCGCGCAGTTTCGGGGTATGCAAACGCTCTTTTAACGTTTGCACTTGAGAGAGTAGTATTGATGATTTTCCGTTTTCAGGTAAGCGACCTTTCGCGAGTATGCCTTTAACCGATGTGCCTGCGGGTAATTCAAATTGCTGCTGTAGAAGCTGCTCTAGAAAAGCTTGTTTGTAGCCTCTAGCAACTCCTGCTTTGATCAGCTGTTGTTTAGCTTGATCAAGGGCTAACACTTTACCACCTTGCGCGGTTGTAAGTTCACCAGTCGCTAACATTTTATCATCACTGATAGTCACTGTTAGGGTGGCATCATGCTTACTTGCTACCACTAAACTACGTTCATTGCTTGGTTCTTTAAAAAAAGCGTTTATGGCGTCATGATCTATCCGGCATTCACAGAATGTCGATTTTTTCAGTGCTTCTATAATAAAGGCAGCACTTGGTGGCGAATGTTCTATAACATCGAGTAATACATTACCGTTATGAGCAAGCTTAAACACGGATTATCCTTTTGCAACATTTAAGTTAAAGGTTTTTATAATTATATAAGGATAGAGTGCTAGAGATTTGGATAAGTGTCAAGAAAATCGAAGATGAGGCTGGGATAGAGTAATACACCTAAGTCTTTATTCTTAGATGTATTGCTATACCCAAATCACCGTTAGATATGATTTGGGTATAATGAACTTAATTTGTTGAAGGTAACTCCATAATTCCATCAATTTCAACTTGCACGTTTTTTGGTAGTGCACGTACACCAATTGCTGCTCGGGCAGGGTAGGGTGCTTTGAAATATTGGCTCATTACTTCATTTACAGTGGCAAAATTAGATAAGTCAGTTAAATAGATATTAACTTTTACCAAATCTTGGATGTTGCCACCGGCTTCTTCACATACCGCACTAATATTTTTAAATACTTGATGTGTTTGCTCTGCGAAATCTTCAGAGATCACTGCCATCGTTTCAGGTACTAAAGGGATTTGACCTGATAAGTAAACGGCTGTGCCAACTTTAACTGCTTGACTATAAGTACCGATTGCCGCAGGTGCTTGATCGGTAGAAATAAATGCTTTATTCATGATTTTCCTTTGTTATTTTTTACGATAGACTTTTTGCACATCAGGCATAACACGAATGCGGCGCATGATATTAGCAACATGGACACGGTTTTTCACGGTGATCCCTAAATCTATCACGTATAAATTACTTTCTTTTTCATCTGTGGCAATTTCCACAATGTTTGCTTGGGTTGTAGCAATTACATTGGTTAGTTTTGCGAGCGCGCCTTGGTGATTGATGATTTCCACACGCAGTGCTGCAATATATTCTTTTTCAGGGTTATCATCCCATTTTACAACCAAGTACTTAGAACGTTCAGTTTCCCAGCCGCGAATGTTTTTACATTCTTGGCGGTGTACGGTGATGCCTTTACCTTGGCTGATATGTGCGGTGATAGCATCCCCTGGCACTGGTCGACAACATTTAGAATAGTTAACTAGCATACCTTCAGTACCAATAATGGTCGCTTTAGCATTTTTAGTCATATCGCCTAAATCATCATTGTCATTTTGTAATAGGCGACGCGCGATCAACATGCTCATTAAATTACCGCAGCCAATTTCAACCAATAACTCTAATACAGTATTAAGCTCATGTTCTGCTAAGACGCGATTGATATTTTCTTCAGGTAAGTCATCGAATTTAGTTTCACCTAAGGCTGAGTCGAGTAAGCGACGACCAAGTAGTAAAGCTTCTTCATGATGCTGACTTTTCAGGTAGTTACGAATGCCTAAACGGGCCTTGCCAGTAACAATAAAGTTGAGCCAAGTGGCATTTGGGTGGGCGCCAGAGCTGGTGATGACTTCAACGGTTTGCCCGGTATCGAGTGCTTTACTTAACGGATGAGGTTTACGGTTAACGCGTGCACCCACACAGGTATTACCAACATCGGTATGGACCGCGTATGCAAAATCAACGGCGGTTGCACCCATAGGTAGCTCGACTATGCGACCATCAGGGGTAAACACATAAATCTCTTCAGGGAATAGCTCTGTTTTAACGTTTTCAACAAACTCAAATGATGAGCCCGCGCTTTGTTGCAACTCTAGTAAACTTTGCATCCATTGACGTGCACGTTGTTGTGCCGTATGGCCTGCGCTATCACCGGCTTTTTTATACATCCAATGCGCAGCAACCCCTTTATCTGCCATGTGATCCATATCGTGAGTACGAATTTGGATCTCAACGGGAATGCCATGTGGGCCAACAAGTGAGGTATGTAACGACTGGTAGCCATTGGTTTTCGGCACTGCGATATAATCTTTAAAGCGCGTTTCGATTGGCTTATATAAATTATGTGCAACCCCTAATACGCGATAGCAGGTATCCATTGAATCAACGGCAATTCTAAATGCGTAAATGTCCATTACTTCATTAAACAGTAACTCTTTATTGAGCATTTTTTTGTAAATACTATATAAGTGTTTTTCGCGCCCTGAAACGGTGGCTTTGATGCCAGCTTCTTCAAGTCGTGCTGTTATTTCGGTTTGGATATTTGAAATGACTTCTTTGCGATTACCCCGTGCTTTAGCGACTTCAGATTTTAAAGCGCGATGACGCATCGGGTAGAGAGCTTGAAAGCCTAAATCCTCTAGTTCATTCTTGATATCGTGAATACCGAGGCGATTAGCAATGGGTGCATAAATCTCTAATGTTTCACGTGCTATGCGACGTCGTTTATCGGGGCGTAGTGCACCCAGCGTGCGCATATTATGTGTACGATCGGCTAACTTGATCAAAATAACCCGAATATCTTGGGTCATTGCCATAATCATTTTTCGGTAGTTTTCAGCTTGGAATTCTTTTTTATCTTTAAAGCTGAGTTTATCCAGTTTGCTAACGCCTTCAACCAACTCGGCAACGGTATCGCCAAATATTTCGGCTAAATCTTGTTGGCTAAAGTCAGTGTCTTCGATCACATCATGCATTAATGCAGCCATTAACGTTTCATGATCTAAATGCATGCCAGCCAAAATTTGGCTTACTTCAACAGGGTGAGTAATGTAAGGTTCGCCGCTTGAGCGAGTTTGACCTTCATGGGCCTCTCGGGCTACCACGTAAGCTTTTTGCACCAGCTCTACATCAGCAGCAGGCAAGTATTCTGAGATTTTCTTTTTTAGACCTTCAAAAAGATACATTCACACTCCAATGTTCTCGTGAAGCAAATAGATAACGGTATGTTAAGAATATACGATGAAAAGAAGGGATTGCCAACGGCTAGCGTAGAAATACTACGCCGTTGGCTAAATCAGACCAGAAAGTCAGATTATTGGTTGCCGCCTACAATTGCTGCAACCGCAGCCATTTCAGCTGCTTCTTGGTGTTGTTGCTCTTCACGATCGATAAGATCCATCGATGAGCTATCTACTAAACCAAGTTCAATTTCACGTAAAGCAATAACCGTTGGTTTATCGTTTTCAGGGTCAACTAATGGCTTTTTACCACCAACCGCGATTTGGCGGGCACGACGAGCCGCAACTAAAATTAAGTCAAAACGATTACCAATTGCATCTACTGCATCTTCAACAGTTACGCGAGCCATCTTCAGCACTCCAAATAAATTTTTAAGCAAAGACGTAGTTTACTGCACGCAGTCAGATTCGCCAATAGCTTGTGGTTAATTTAAACAAATAAAATACTTACTGAACCTAAATTAGGATTTAACGCAGTAAGTCTACGAGTAAATCTTGATGGCGAATAGCTTGGCTTTGTAGCGATAAGCGTTTTGCCAATACGATCGTCTCAATTTCCTTCAGCGCAGTTGCAAAATCATCGTTAACCACGACATAGTCATATTCATTGTAATGAGACGTTTCAGATTGGGCTTTCGCCATGCGACCAGCAATGACTTCTTGTGAGTCTTGACCGCGATTATTTAAACGTGATTCAAGTTCTGCTTTTGAAGGTGGTAGAATAAAAATAGTCTCAACATCAGCCACTAATTCGCGGACTTGGCGTGCACCTTGCCAATCAATATCTAAAAATACATCAATACCAGCTGCAAGCTGATCTTCAATTGCTTGCTTTGATGTACCGTAGTAATTATCGAACACTTGCGCCCATTCAAAAAAATCATCTTTGGCAATTAAAGCCTTAAACTCATCAACCGTTACAAAGTGATAATGCACGCCATTCTCTTCACCAGGACGAGGCGAGCGAGTAGTGTGTGAAACCGATACTTTCATATCAGTGTGCTTTGCTAATAAAGCACTAATTAGGCTTGATTTACCTGCACCTGAAGGCGCTGATAATATAAATAAGTTTCCGCGAGTTTGCGTCATGACTTTGTTCTCTACTAAAAAATAAATAGGCTTGAGTTACAAGTAACTCAAGCCTTTAATATTCGTATTGTACTTTATTTAAGTGATTTTGCTCAAGTTGAGCGAGTTATTGATCACTCTATATTCTGGATCTGCTTAAGTAATGCGATGAATAACTATTTAAAATATAGTATGTTAGGGTGATTTTTTCTTTTAGAAATGTACATCTGTCACCATTTCTGTCACCACTTACTCAAAGTTGACTTGCTACCAATTCACTCGACTTTTAACTCATCTATTCTAACAGCTTTTTATCCATTTCTGAACTTCATTATAGCGCCAACCGACTCGACTTGTTGTGAGTTGGACTCTAGCGCAAAATCTCCCAGATCGTTCCAGTCGCCATATAGATGTACGTGATAAATTCGTTAGTTTTTGTACTTCTTTTATATCAATAATTTTATCAGGAGTGTTTATGTCTTTTACTTCATTGGCTGGTTGTATTTGTTGTGCTAGATACTCTAAAAGCTGAAAGCCAAAGAATTCAGAGGTATCTTTCGCTATTTGTATGTATTCAATTTTATGTTGTTTTTGAAGGTCTGTTAATATATCTAATGTGCAATGCAGGAAAAGAGAAGCTTCTGTTTGAGAAAATCGGCTGTACAAAGAAATGCCCATAGAATCAGCCATATCACATATTTGTTGATTAAATGGTTGCTGCATTACTTATGTTCCAATCCTTTTGATAGCAGGTTAAACATCGATTGCTTAACTTTAAGTTAATAGTTTTTTATATGAAAATCAAAACAATATTATGGGTATTGCATTTTTAAGCGATCAGGCACAGTATTAGTATAAAGTTCCATTAATGGATTATTGTTTTGAGCGCCCATTTTTATCATCCGAAAGATGATTCTCTTGAAGAAAAAACAAAAGCCTATCAAGAGGCTTTTAAGGCTTGGCAAAATATTGAGGCAAGCTTTCATTTTTATGACCAAGAAGGGTGGGAGAATTGTTTAGGCGATAAAGATGAACTTCAAAGTGCGATGGATATTACTCAAAATACACTTGATAAAGCTATTAGCTCATTTTCACGAGAAGAGTTAATGAGTCTGTCTGACCAAAAAATACTATCTATTGATGAGCTTCAATTATTAGAATCTGGGCAACAACAAAATAATAGAGATATTAAAGAATCAATTATTGAAGATAGAAAAAGAGAGATGAGTGAAAGTCGGGCTAAAAACTCTACTTCTCGCGATAGAGATATGGGAATGGAGAAGTAAAATTGTACTAGCTCATTCATAAGCTAGTGCACATAAGCTAATACAGCGAATACTTTAAAGCTAATGTCTTTTAATACATTAGATCTTGTTTACCTCCCCCTGTAATATAGGTGGTTATTATATTGAATTTACTTTAGCTTTTAATAAGCTTATTTGATCATTTAAAGCTTGAATGTCTAATTCGGTTTGCTCTCGATTTTCCGATACTTCATTATGATTAGCTCTGCTTTTATCTAAATCAACGATAATAGTTTGTAACTCACTATAGTTATCTTTAACATAGTCATAATCAAACTCTGGATAGTAAGTATCCTCATAAAAAAATATTTTTTGTAATTTATAACAGCCATAACTTTCAGAACACTCTTGGTAAAAAATAGCTGTGTTATAATTCAATATTAGTTCTTCACCATCGTATTGTTCAAAGCTTGGATTATTTTGATCAATAGCAATACCATAAAAAATTGTATTTTCCGTATGAGTTTTAGAGAGGCTTACAGCATATTTTTCATTATTTTTTGTAACTAAAGGTCTGGTAAAGCCAACTTCATATTTAAGTTCTTCAATAAATAATTTTTGCGTTTCTTTATTGCCACTATGAATATATTCTAAAAAACCTTCTCTTAAACTTGTTTCAGCGAGAGAACTATCTTCATAAATATTATATGCCGTTAAATCATCAATATTAATTTTTCCATCTTGATTTATATCAGGTACACCTAATCTCTTTATAATATATGCCAATTGTTCATCACTAATTTCAGTTATATCTTCTAAAATAGTCATAAGTGCTGTAGATATAAAATTAATTCGATAACTACTCGTTTCATAAAGTGTTGCTATAGGCACAATGCCTGATACGTTGCCTTTTACTTCAATCTGATCACTTTCTACAATAATGCCATCGTCATTCGGGTCAGTGTCAATTCCACCTGTAGATACCACTTTAACAAACTTTAAATCTGCATTATAACTTTCAATTGATGACTTCAAGTTATCAGCATCAACTGAAAAATATCCTTTATCATCGGTGATAGCTGTAGCTAAGGTATAACCGTCTAAAGCTTGAATTGAAACAGTTGCACCTTTTACAGGCCCAAGCTCAATAGCCCCTGAAGACTGAGTCGGTGGCTGAATAACTACTGGAACATCTGGGGTTATAGTAGAATCTTCTTTTTTACCACCACCTCCACATCCAACAACAAAAAGAGCTGATAATCCAACTAATATGAACGATGAGACTACTTGTCTTGATATCAACATTATTGATCCTTAATTTACGTAAAATATGTCTTGAGGTATTTAATTATTTTACCTACTCTTTAGCCTTTTCAATTTTTTTAAGTGCTGACTTAGCTTTACCTCTAATCCAACTATCTGAGTGAGATACAAACTTCCTAACCTTCTCTAGTGTTTCCAAAGCTTTTAAATTACCTAAAGCAATCAAGGTTGCTGAAATAATTGATCTTTCTGAAGTTGTTGATTCAAATTTCATGTCTAACAAAGAGCAAAGAAAAGAAATGGATTCTTTTCCTTCATGTTTAGAAATTATTTCTATAAAAGGGCTGATTGATTTTTGATATTTTTCATTCTCAAAATAAACCTTCAACCTTGTTGTATCTACTTTTAGAGCTTTTGGAGCTGATTTGTTCAATATTAAGACCGTATTAGCAATTTCCCATCTTACACTTTCATTCTCTATAGACTCAAAAATATCAAGCATTTCATTAGCTACAGGAGTTTCTGAGTAAGCTAAACTTTCAGCAATCCATCTAAGTGCTTCTGATGAATAATCTTTTTTTAGATGCTTAATGAATTCTATCGGAGCATCTGGGTGCTGTGTAATAACAACGTCAAGATCAGACGGTTTGTTCACAAATAACCCCAAACCTTCTAAATCAACTATTAAAGGTCGTATCTCTTCAAATCTTGCAATATTTTCAGTCGTCATTTTTTCAGTCATAATTTTTCAGTTATAATTTTTTAGTGCGGCATATCAACGAAGATAATCTTTATATCTCCTGTATTAACAGCTTTTAATAATGGTTTACTTAGGTAAGCGCTTTCACGTATATAAAGATTAAATTTAATCCCCTTATCTTTTGCATACTGAATATTATCTTTAATTTGTAAAGTTAACCCTTGTTCTTTGACATTTTTAACTTCAGTCAAGGATTCACCTTTGATATAGCCATCAGATATGCGAGTACGTCCATCGATTTCAAAGGTTGTTCTAGTGCCAATGTTATAGTTTTCAGCTACAATTTTTTCACCAGCTTTACCTAATGCTTGAGCTCTTTTCCCTACATTATTTTCAATTTCATCTACTAATTCTTTGTTACCAACATCCTTATGGAAAAGATTAGCGGCTTCTTGTTTATCTTTGTCTGTGCCTAGTCTGAATGTCTCTCTAAATTTATTCGATGAATCAGGAGAAAGGCTATTCAGTACTTTTTTACTCGCTTTCACTCCATATTTGTATGAATTCACTGCATTTATAAGCGAGGTCATCCACTTTATATCAGAGTACTTAGTAGCTTTACCGTATTTAACTGCCCACTTTGCACCTTGAGCAGACCCCCCAGACACTAAAGTAACACCGATTTCTAAAGAAATTCGCGTTTGTGCATATCCATTTGTATAAGCTAAATCCTCTAGAGACCAATGAGATATTGCTGCTGGTATGAGAGGTACTGCATCAATAAACTCTTGGTATAGCTGTGAAGCAAATTCGTTCAATTCCCCTGTATTTTCAACTAACCTATCCGCAGTTCCAGAAGGATCATCCCATGAGTCTCGTACAAACTTTAAAGAACTTCCTATAACGGCTGCAACATCAGATGGAAGTTCAGCATATGCACTTACAAAGTCCATTAATGCTTTTGCTTGCCCTTTCTTAAACTCTATTCTAATTTTTACTACTTGATTAAGCGAAAAATCTGTTTTTCTTAAGATAGTTTGTATTGTTTCTTCAAAATCAGGATGACTTTCAATGGCTTTTTGCCAGTCAGATAATCCCCACTCTTTATAATCATCCAGATTACACTTACCAACATATCGATCACTACCTTGGGTAATCAATTCATCTTTCAAACGATTTGAAACTGATGTTAAATAATCAATTTTTTGAGTATGATTATTTACAAATTTAGTCTCGTATTCAGTTTTTACACCATCGATGGTGTAACTAGATTCAACTCTTGCTGGATAATTTTTACAATCAGCACTAACTACGTAACTTTCATAATCATATGTTGTTTTAATTTCGTAATTTATCCCTGCTCCCAAACCAGCAAGCGCTGAACATTGACTATCAATAGATGCACACGAAATTAATGTTGCTCTATCTTTTCTACAATATTCTGGTTTACCATCTATAACTCTAAAAGGGTCATATTCAAGTAGTGAATTTTTATCTTCCCAATTAAACTTTTTATTAAGTTGGCAACTGTTACTCAGCGATGCAATTTCAGATGCATATGATATTTCTTGAGATGTTTGCTGCTCTAATAAATTCTCTTTATCTTCTAGCTCTTTATTGGCATTTTCTAACGCTTCTTTGGCAAGATTATACCCATCATTATCATAAAGTATGAATTCTTGGCTAAATACATTACTTGGGTTATTAGAAGCATCATAAGCTGTAGCAGTGACAATTATATCTTTTTTCCAACAAACCTCATCGTTGCGATAATATTCATTGTTAGGACAATCAGCTATATCTGCATTAGTAAATATATATGAACTTTCAACACTTGTATTACCACCAGAAATATTATGTGATTTTTCAGGTGAATCAATGCCATCCCAATTTACATCTAACATAGATAGATTATTGTTATTATCAAATATGTCAAATTTCAGTGTGGCTGTTTGCCCAAGCACCACACATTTTTTATCCGTTCTAGTTAAACAGCTTTCTAAGTTTTGGGTAATAGTTAATATTGGTGCTGAATCTGAAATTGTTGTGAAGCTTGCTGTAACTGTACAATCGCCACTTAATGTAATATTAATGCTTGATTGTAATAAGTCACCTTGATAAGAGCATTGCCCACTTGTACTCCATTGAGAAAATTTATAGCCTGTATTCGGAGCGGCAGTTAATGAGTTAGTTACACTTTCCTGAGTGTATGACTCGGTGCAATCGTTCGGACAATTTATCCCTTCACCTGTAACTGAGCCGTTTTCAGAACCTACATTCAGACTATAATTATCTTCTTGTTTGATTTGGAATTCCCAAACAGATTCTTCACTAAGTTCTGTAGGATTATTAAGATTACCAGTGAACGTTTGACAAACTATTTTATAGTTTCTATTAACTTGACTTGCTTGTGGTGTATCAACAATTTTTTGCCCATTGGTTACCACAAGAGTTTGTTCTAGAATCAAATTATCTTCTTCATAAAATAATACTGAACATTTAGCTTTATCCGTAAGATCTGATGTAAAACTTAATGAATATTCATAGCTCTGACCAATAAACAATATTTGAGGTATTTCATTACCAGAAAATTTAAATTCGGGCTTCGGTAAATTATTATCATTACTGATTACAGTAAATTCAGTTGGTTCACCATCTGGAGAAAAGCCTCGACTGAAAGAAGTCGTATTTCCATCATTGTCTGAAGCACTGAATGTTACGGAATACGTGCCTTTAGCATTGATTGGTACGGTTTTTCGAAATGTATAACCTGTTTTAACATCTCCTTCAATATCATCTAATATCACACTGTCTGAAATATTTAACACTGAATCATAATAATAAGCTGTTACATCAATGATCTCTGTAGAATCTTGATCTTTCCAAACAGCTTCAAATGTAATATTTTCATCCACTTTTATTGCTGTTGGTGAAAAACTTGAAGATACATGTTCAGGGGGTTCGTTAGAGCTTTCTTTAACTAAAAATTTTACATTACCTTGATATACTGTTGTATCTTGAGTTGATCCGTTTTTACTATCAGTCGCTTGGAATTCAACTTCGTACTGACCAATGGCCGTCATAGTTACGGCTTTATTGAACGTATAGCCAGTTGCTACGTCACCTCCTATGTCATCTAATATCTCTTCCGTCCAAGTCGAGGTACCAGTTTTACGATAACGAGCTTTAACGTCAAAAATGGCATCCGAATCAGGATCTTGCCAGATCGATTGAAACATTACACTTTCATTTACTCTAATATTAGAAGGAGTAACATCAGATCGTATTAAAGAAGGGCTTGAGTTAGTTAGCTCATTCGTAATAGTTACTGTTTCGCTCTCAAGTGTACAATACTTCTTTTTATCAGTATTTAAAACGACTGCAATAAAGACATAGTATTTATCTTCGTCAATGTTTCCAACTGGCTTCGATATAAATCCAGCAGTTGAACCATGAAGAGCTTTCGAACTGGAACGTGTTATTTCATTTTGGTTCGAGTTATATAATATGAATTGAGCTGTTAGATTTTCATGTATCGCATTTCGAGGGTATCTAAACTTAAAGAGGGCAGTATTCTCTGTGGTTTCATAAACAGATACATCACCTGAGTTTAATATGCTTTCGGAAACCATATCTCTAACTTCTGGACTACTACACCTATCAAACTGCAAAGATAGAGAGTTATCAGAAATTACTAAAGTTGCATATGCACTACTCGAAAGCATTGAAACTATAGAGTAAAACAAGAAAGATAACATAATCTTCAATAAGTTTTTCACAGGCACAAATCCGTATTTATTAATTGTTTCTATAACGATTATTTTCAGCTTGATTGACACAACCTAAAACATATCATCAAGCTTACAATATGATCACTTGAGTTATAAAATATGATCAATTGAGTTACATTGTCAAACTATAAGTTATTAATAAATATTGTTATTTTGTATTTTTGATTGAAGTGGAAGAATTGGAGGAAATGCAAGAATTGCACTTTGCCATAAAGTAAGTTTTGAGAAAAGTAGACATCAGAACATCCTAAAAGTATTCTCATATTTAAAGTTGTAGGAGAACTTATGAGTAAAGAAAATTTGGAGAGCGTTACAGAGTTATGGATGAGAGTTTTAGCAAAATGCAACGAAAAAAATATTAATATAACCGCAGAGTCTAAAACATACTTTTTTGTTAGCTATTCAAGCCTGCTAAGAAATGTAAAATCAACTCAAAAAATAAAACCTATCTATGTAAAAAAATTGGCTGAATTTTTGGAAGTATCTGAACTACAAATTTTAGATTGGCACGAAAACAAGGACGTAACTAGCTTAGCTGAAGATAGTGAAAATGCTTTTGAAAGTTCAACAAATGTGATTGAACAAACAAAAAGCGCTTTTGGAGCTGGAAAAAGAACTAAGATTATTATTTTCTTAGCGACCTGTTTATTAACTTTGCTCTGCCTTTCATATTACTTATTAAACTATAACACTACCCTCAACAGTGAAAAAGGTCGTATGTATTTCGGTGAAGGTACTGATATTTCACTATCTATGTCTAAAGTAGGAGATGACTTTCAATTACCATTATATAACTATGATTTTAAAAATGTTGAAATTAAAGTTGAGGAAGAGAAGATACACATTACAGCTGATATAGATACTTCTAGGATTGAAGCCCCTACGATAACATACATTGGGAAGTTTGAAGCCTCGGGATTGTATTTGGATGGGAATGCAGCAGTTACTTATAAGATCTTGATAAATGCCAACAATGAAGCTTGGATTGGCGTCATGATGCTGAAAATAGAAACATTGGAATCTCCAAAAGGTTATTGGTTAACTATACTTAATGATCCAGACGATGAAACCTTCGGTAAATTTTTGTTTGGCGATGCTTATTTACATAAACATTAGTTGGATATTAATGATAGTTACACTGATTTTGTTAAGGGGGAAAAGGCTAAATTACTTTAATTCCTTCTTCACCGTCCCCCAAGCCATATTCAAAGCCTTGGCTTTTTCTTCTTCTTGCTTTTTTAATTTTTCACTCAGTCCAGCGAGCCGATCTGAGTGATATAGCTTCATTAACTTCAAGTATGCTGCCTTATACTGCTTTAAACTTTCCCCTTGACCTAAGCCTAAGATCTCACACGCATCAGCAAACACTAATGGATTGAGATGTCGGTTGTTACTACTCGATTGTGAACTTGAGGACTGCTTAGAGTTAGCTTGGTTTTGATTGTTACTTTGTTCACGTGAGTAGCGCTCTCGCTCTTTGCGAAGATTTTCAGTTTCGCGCTTTATAGCCTCTTCGGCTTCACGTCTTTGTCTTTGAATATCTTGTTCTGCTTGATATTTCTGATTTCGTAATTCTTCTTCCACTTGTCGCTTTTGCTCATATAATTCACGCTGCGCTTGGTGTTTTTGTTCTTCAATATTTGAGGCATAAGCGCTACTTAATTTTCGTAATCGAACTGCTCCTATTACGTCACTCAACCGCATGCGAATAAATGTTAACGGTCGATTGAAATTTAAAATAATACCAATGACAAAAAACACAGTCGCAAAGTTTCTGTTTTCTAATTCAGAAACAATTATCCATACTCCCAAGAGTGGGAATAAACCGATCAACATAAGTACTGGATTTAATCGCACATACAATTTACCAATTAAATAGCCTAACAATATAAAACCAGCCGCACCAAAAAGGAGTGAAGTCATAATTGTTGCACCTTTTTGTAAAGTGGTTTCCATGTATGAATGAGGAAGCCGACAACAAAAGCTGCGGTTAACGGCCACCAATTAAGATCTGAAATAAGAGTCAATATAGGTAATAAAAAAAGTATCACGATAATGCCTATTATCGAAATACCATTTCTAAAAAACCAGCCGATGAATAGTCCGATAAACCAAAAGAAGCCTAAAAAAATGAGTGTGTCTGTATTCATCCCTATAACCTCAACGTAGTATCAAAATCTAGCGTGATTGACGTCTTACTTGTTTGTGCTGGTGCTTTTTTAGTGAACCGTAAATAACGTCCATGCTCAAAGTAGCTCATACAGGTAATAATGGTTGGTTGCTTGTAAGTTGATATAAACACTGCTTGATTACTTTGCATCGTTCTGAGTTGATCAGGTGCTAATAATGGCATGTGTGCATAGGATGTTTGAATATCCGTAAAGTTTTCACGCTGGCTAATAGTGCGCTCTCCAATCACCTTTGAAAATTCGGTATTGGTATCTAAATCGCTTCCTCTAAAAATAAGGTAACTGCCAATACCTGCTTTAATGGCTTTTGCTTTTTGCTCGCCGTATTTGTCGTCAAGTTGTGAGATCCCTTGAAAAACCAGTGAGAGCGAAACACGGTACTTGCGTACATTATTAATGCTAGTATTGAAGTCATTAATGTAACAATTTCCCATTTCATCAAGAAATCCAAAAATATCGAGTTCGTTTGGTGTCGGTTTGTGAGCCATCACAGTAGATAAAAAACGTGTATAAAATAAGTCGATTATGAACTGATAATAGGCTTGTTTAGATTCGGAAAAGTTTAAATAGATAATAACTTTTTGATTTCGAATATTTTTCAAATCTAAGCTATCGGTACGCATTAATTCTCGAACATTTTGATTATTGAGTTGCTTCAGGGCTGTTTTACAAATGGTGACATAGCTACTGAGCATTTTTTCGTTATTAGTGGTGATCCCTAACCAAGACTCCCAAAGTGATCGATCATCTGAGTCAAATGGGTTAATAGAGTTTTCAGCTACCCAATTATCAAGGCTAGTTCCATCACTGCCAAATCGTAAAACCAGAGAGTTTAACTCAACCAGATTAAGGTTATTTGGCTGAGAGTAGGCTAGGCATTTAGCTAAAACTTCGAGTATTGAAATTGCGCCTTCGTTCCACATAGGCTCTTTGTCTGAGCCATATTTTGACATAATGATAGAGGCACATATTTGCTCTATTTCAATGGTATGTCGTGCATCTAAACCAACAAAAGGGTTAAAACGTGAAGACGATGGCAAGTCTTCGGGGCATAAACGCACAATACGAAAACCCCTTGAGACTAAATGACCACTGGTGAGTTGATAGACTTCACTACTGGGGTCATTCACTACTATAGAGCAATCAGATGAGCCGAGTTCTAATATTGTTGGGATAATAAAAGCTGTTGTTTTTCCTGAGCCTGGTTTAGCGATCACGGCTACATGTTCAAATGAATCTTTGAGTGACAAGCGTTTATCATTTCCGTTAATCAGCAAGCCTTTGTTGCTGGTTGAGAACATTGAGGTCAGTTCAGCTTTATTGGCAAAACGCGCTCCTTGCTCTTGTACCAGTAATTTTTTCTTGGCAATAAAGTTTCCAATACTAAACAGGCTTGAAAAAGTATCTTTGATGATTTTAGACATAATCAGCGCTCCCTATTGCAAGAGTGATTTTTATTTATGTTAGAGCGCGCACGACTTTTTCTTTGCTTAGCAATTTGTTGGTTTCGTTGAAGGGTTTGTTGCTGCTTTTGTTCGACTTGTTGAGCGAGTTCATGATTTTGTTTTTGTTTTACATGTAAACGAGATTTTCGTCGTTGTTTTGATTGTTCATTTTGCTGAGCAAGTACTTCGGCTTTTTCATCTGCTTTTTGAGATGAAGCTGGTTTAATATAAGGAGGCTGATCATCACTGACTTCTTGACCCGCACGACTTGCAGAAAAGAAGCTAAATAAGCCATCAAAAAAGCCAAAGATATCCATATACTCACCTATAAATAGTTAGCGTTCAAAATCATTATTGTTTTGTTTGTTGTCATTGTCTTTTCTATTACTGCGCTGTGTATTCACCTGCGCTTTTCTACGTTCTACTTCATCATTGTTAGTCTGTGATTTATCATCGCTTTGTTTCGATGAAGGTGATGGTTTTTCATCTTTTTGTTTGTGTTTCGATTGTGATGAGAGAGATTCAATTTGAGTAAAGGCTTCTTCTAATCCGAGTGTTTTTAAGCGATACTTTTTATTATCAAAGTTGGTTATAAAGCCAATAGTATTTCCACGGTTATACATTTCAATATTCTGCTCAGCTAAAGAAGTAAAAACATCATTCATTGATCGACTTTGTGAAAAAATATCACGGAGTGTTTGAGTGACTTTTTCTTTCTTTTCAAGTCGCCCACCTTTGCGTTGTACTTCACCAGCCTTGTTTGATTGCTTTTGCTTTTTTTGTTCATGAGTCGCATTTAAAAGAATATCTTGTTCAAGTTCTGGGTAGGTTTCAATGACGTATTTTTCTGTTTCTTTTTTAACTTTATCAAATTCGAATTTGGTTAAACGCTGGTTTTTCGATGAGTCAATTTCATTACTACTGATCATTAAATGAAAATGTACGTTGTTACTTTTTTCATCATGCAAATAGCCTGTTACTAGATTATGCTCACAGCGTTTTTGGGCATATCGTTGAACAATATCAAAAAGTCGCTGCTTTTCTTGCTCTAGAGTTAATTGTGATGATTTCGTGATAGAAATGATTTCATGAAATAGATAATTGCCATTTTTTCGAGATCGTACTTTTTGAGCATTTGCTGAAAATTCAGCAACGATATCTTTATCTTTTCGTGCATAAATATTTTGAGTGAAAAAATCATATTCACTATTTTGTGATGAGCCATTTTTCATGTAATGGTAGAGTTGCGAAAAGCTTCGGCTTTTACGACTCATCGACTTTATAATCATTTATTCGCTTCCTTTGTAATAAAGGTAGCTATGCCATCTTCAAGCTTTTTTAATTCCATTAATAAATCACGTTCATCAACCATTACTTTTAATGTGTTCGAACGATGGGCAATTTGATTAATGTTATTAGCAACATTGCGCAGTAAATATTTCATTTCTTTTATTTCATTTTGCAGTTGGGATGAAATAAACGGGGATTTATTTAGGTGATGTTGAACCAGTTGGGCGATAAATGAGGTTGGTTTGGTGTGATTGAGATCAGCAAGATAGCTCACTTTAGTAAACTCATCAGCAGATAGACTTATGTTGATTCGCTTTCGCTGATCAACATAGTCATCTAAATATTGCTTTCTCTTTGCACTTACCAACAGTATGCTTCCTCAAATTAGTTTAGGTGTTAATCTAAAGATTTGGGGGGTAAGGGGAGTCCCCTTATGGGTTCTAGGGCTAGCCCTAGCAAGAGAGCAATTGGTATAGTTGGTTACCAACTTGCAATCTTGCTACTACTGTATTAAAGCATAGACACATTAATGTACTTTCGCATTATTTTTAACCCATAAAATTAACAAGAACACTATAATTTCACTTCTCATTTCACTGATATCGTCACTGCGTGAGTATGTAAAATGAACAAATGGGTAAACGCTCTGATGAACAAGACTGAAACCTAAAGCTAGAGTCTATTGATTGGACTAAAAGAGAGAACTACATTATGAATTCTTTTTTACTACTTGAATAAATAAAAATTAGCCTTATTTATTAGTTTTAATAAAAGGAGAATTAATTTGTATAAAACTGAATTTATTGAAGCTGTAAAAAGAAGTTCTAGGCTTGGTCTCACCGTACCAGATGTTGGTTCTTGTGATAGCTCGAGTTTTCTTCAAAAGACAAATCCAATAGAACTTGCTACAGTCATTAAAAAAGAAATGGGGCTGTTAACAGAGAAAGAAATCGTTGGACAGTGCTTATCTCTACACTATAGATTAAAGCAAGTATTTACGGATTTTTTTGACTGCCCAATTTTTTATACTATCGGGTATGTTGAATTTAAAAACTCAACTATGTTCAAACAAACCGAAGAATCTCTCGTTGAAATGCTAAAAACAGGAGTTGAAGGAGAAGTAAGCTTACACGCTTGGTTGACTCTTCCTTCTATGGAAGTGCTTGATTTCAGCCTGCCAACATCATATGCCAAAGTAAACAACATTCCAGAAGGTATTGGCTCTGCAATTGCTGAACAGGCAAACAAGTTAAGTTCGAACGGAATGACATACAAGCCACTTATTGTTGGAGAAGATTTTTTATTCAAATCTAAGATAGTACGTTTATTCTAAACAGTTTTAAACTGGCCCTGAGACTGTTGTTATGTAACAGGGTTAGTTTTGCATTGATTCTAAGTTTATTGTATTCACTATTTCATCACCTAATAGATTGATTGTCAGCTATTAAGGCTAAGGTGGTTGAGTTTCTTGTTATATTGTTATCACTATTACAATAAAAGTTAAAATGAACTTACAGAAAATAAAAAGCAAAGTTCAAGATACTATAACATTAGATGTAAGATACAAATCTGCCAAGCTGGAGTAAATAATGTATAACAATAATCAAAAGCCATCGTGGAATCACGCAGCCCTAATTCTCGCTAAAAATATTCCTGTGCTATTCGTATAAATAACTGTTCCCTTCAAGTATGAGGGCGGCGTCCATGGATATAAAAATGTATTCGGCTATACTTTCTCAGTGAATGCGTTCTTGGGGCGAAATGTTGATTTTATCTTCATTTTCCTATTCTAATTACAATATTCGGTTGCGTGATGGAAAAGCTGAAGTTTTGACTGGAATAAGATAATTTTGCTCTTCAAGTAATTCAAAGAATTAAACTAGCTTCAGGATAAATTTGTTAATTTATATTAAACTTTTTATGTTTGAGGCCGATAATGAAATAGGTACCAATTGTTAAATAGGGAATATTTATGAAAATACAAAGCGGTTTAGGAAACCCCTCAGCTCACTTCCAAAGCTTAGAGCAAAATAATCGGCAAGTTATTGTTAATCGCCATTCTAAAAGCGAAGAATTAGTTCCAAACAAATCAGATACATCTGTCGGGGGGATGCAGACTGAGCGCAGTGACTTTAACGCTTTACTTGCAGTAAAAGAGCTCGATATTAGTAATATTTCACCTCAAGAGTTTACTAGCTTGATCGCTGATATTACCCGTCTGTCGAGTGAAACAGGTAGGGGAAATGATGAATCTATTAAAGGTTTAAGTAATTTTAGAGTGTCCCTAGAAGTACGTATGGCAACGGGGAAATTAGCTCCTAATGCAAAGCTTGATATGCAGCAGTATGTAAATGAGTACACTGAAGAATCTGAAAAGCTATCCAAGCAGGACAATAAAACCTACCGTTATTCACCAATATATGCCAATCAGTCTAAACAAGCGATAGACACAATTTTTACGCAATCTAATATCGAAAATTTACAGTTAGAAGCTATTGAGTTTTTGAAAAAAAGTGGCAGCAGTTTAGTGGATAAAAAAGTGTAAATTATAAAAAATAACGCCAGCAGTATGGCGTTATTTTTACGTTAATTCTTAATTTTATCTAAAGTGACGAGTTTCCGATTTGAATCGCCCACTTCCATCTCCACCACCTTTGTTCTCTACTACCCAGAAGTAGTCTCCGGCGCTTGGATAAGACGATACACCATAACGTCCAGTCCTGACTATTGTGCCATTTGAGTCGGTAAGGTAAACGTAATATGTTGCGCCTGAATCGTTTCTTACCACATGAAATGATTGAAGTTTATTACGGCATTCATAAGACACCGTAAATCTATCTACAATTTTTATTTCATTTGGATTAACTAACTCGTAAGCAGTAGATTCGAGTTCCCTGCAACGGTAAGGGTAATCTATGCTTTTAACAGATTGCTGTGTTGTATATTCAGAGATAGCACTCTGAATTCTAGATTCAACTTCAGGGTTTGCAAAAGCTGAAAAAGCGGACAAAGAGAAACATCCAAATAGAAAGGCATTTATTCGTAAAGATCTTTTCATATTAAAACTCCTTTTGATCGTAAATAACCTAAGATAATAATAATTATCCTGAGCTTAATCTTTAAGCTCAATTACTAATATTACATAGAAAAATTAGAAATTATAGTGTTATATAGCTTTTTTGAGGGGTATTTTTTATCTCTGCTATTTAATTTACTCATTAAATGAGGCGTATTAAACTATTGGATTATAAGGGCATTACGTGACTAAAAATTCAACGGATGTTTATTTACCTGCTTATGCAGGTGATTTACTGATGCGCTTAAGTACTTTTCGGTCGTTGAAATATCACTGTGTCACATCATCTTAGAAAGAGCGTATAGATCACAACCTCACTCAAGCATCAAAGTGGCAAAGGTTCTACGTAATTTATGAGCATAAAACGAAATTCAGCTATATTGCTTTAATTTTGTGATATACGTTCTTAATGAGTTGTAACACATGCCAGTATCACTCTGACTTGAAGTAAAAAAATAAATACACTTTCTATTGAGCCTCATTCGATGCTCTAGGTATTTTTCTAATGAGCTTATTAATGATATAGGCATTGGTATTATCCTGTCTTTAGCGCCTTTTCATTGCTGTACAAATAGCGTTCTATTTTTAAGGTCAATATCCGACATTTTGAGCATTCTCAATTCTGAAAATCGAATGCCGGTATATATAAATGTTGAGATAATGGCAACTCATCTTGCTTTGTAAAATTGATATTGTGTCGGCATATTTCTAGCGTATTCGATCAGATTTGATGCTTGGTCTTGAGGAAGTCATTTCATTGACCTTTTGGGTATCCTAGGTTTTGGAATTCAAAGTATAGGATTCTCATCAATAATTTTTTCATTTACACACCATTTTAAGAAAAGGCTTAATGAACACATATGATTTTTAATGGTTTTGGGTGCCCATTTCCTATCGATTTTTCAGTGAATGATAAAGTTTTCGATAAACTCTTTGTTCAACTCTTCAATATACTCAATAGGTCTATATTTTAATAACAATCAAAATTCACTTTTTAAACTTTTAATAGTTCGAGGCGAGTACCCAGAAAATATTTCAGAATACACAAGGAATTTTTTATGAAGTTCTACAATATTTTTCATAGCAAAAAAAATAACAAAATAAAGAGCCAGTAGTCATCGGGCTATACCCGAGTATCACTGGCTCTCATTTTTGCTAGTTTTTATTGTTGTTTTTTGGCTTTGTGTTCTTCTAAATGGTTGCGGGGACAGGAATTGAACCTGTGGTCTACGGGTTATGAGAACACCAGTCGTAGAAATACAGCCTGTTTTTTCCCTTTATTTAGCCAAAAATTAACGATAAAGTCGTTGTTTGCAAAATGATAGTCAGTGACCATCGGGTGAAAGCATCTTATTGATAAATTCTTTAGTGTCAAATTAAAAAATCAACATTACAAATTTGCTTTTTTAGAGTTTTTAATGAAATAGATAAGTACCTTTGTGTTGTACTAATATTTGAATGTCAAAGTACTTCTTTAATTGTAAAAAGATTAACTTCCGCCTCTATGGCCATTCTAGCAAAGGTATGTCTTAGCATATGTGGTGAGAAATAAACTCTTGAAGCCTTTCTAATCTTATCGCACATGTAAGCTATATTTTTTTGACTTAGTTGCTTGTGCGATCTCACACTGGTAAAAAACCAATTTGAAGGTGATAGTAATAGTTTTCGAGTATTAACATAGTCTTTTAACCTAAAAAGAAGCATTTGATGAATAGGAATAATTCGATCTTTACCTCACTTACCTTTTCTAATATAGATTTCACTTTCGACTAAATTTACATCAGCTATTGTAAGATTTAATAATTCTTGCAACCTGATTCAAGAAAATAATAGTGTTGAAATGATAGCTATATTTCTAGAGCGTTCAAGCTTGTATTTCCACGGATATGAATCTGTTGAAAACAGGATACTTTTCACATCTTGATTTTCAATAAACCTTGGTAATGCCTTGTCTAATTTCGGTCTTGGAATGTCAATAACAGGGTTTTTCTTGATGTAACCCTTTGCTGAACACCATGTAAAAAATGATTTAAGATTTTGCCACTGATTTCTATAGGTTTTTGCTGACCAACAGCGATCTTTACTTCTAGCGATCAAAAAACTTTCTAGTAGCTCTGATGTATATTGTTTTACATCTTTATCAGGTAGATCATGCATTAGTATGTTTAGAGTACTCAATACGCTTTTATAACTTTTAGCTTTATTTCCTTTAGCCACTAAAAAGTACTTTTTAAATCAATTTAACAACTCTGTTATCTGCATATGGGTTACTTAAAATTATTATCTAAAAGCTTATAATTAGAATATAATCAGCTTATTCGTACTTCAAAAAAGGAATTAAATTGAACAGCCAATTATGGAAAAGTATTAGTGATTTTGTTGAACTAAATGAATATCCGAAACTGCCATGCCCGTTTTGTCACGAAGTAGAATTAACAATAGATAAAAACAGCGTTCAAAGCCGTGCATTATCTAAAAATTATGAGAAATCAGCTCCTTCACGACATTTTCAATCAGTTAAAAATAAGCTAAGTCAGGAAATATCTGAGCAAAAAAATACCATTAAAGAAATGTATGATGAGAATAAACTCTTAGGGGTTCTTCTTGGTGCAGGACTCGTTTTCACTCGACTTAATCAACCTAATTATGAGTTTCATAAGTTTATTGCATTTATGTCTTGCCAAAGCTGTGGTGATAATGTCGCAGTCAATGGCTTAGCTCAAATTCATAATAAAACTAGACAAGATCAAGTTCAATTAGTGCCTATTTATAAGATTGAACACTTTTCGACTCCAATACCATTATTCAAAATTGATTCATCTGTTCCTACTAAAATTCAATTAGAGTTACTAGGTGCATTTAGTTATTTTCATATAGACACCAATTCTTCGGCAAATAAACTACGTAGAGCTATTGAGCATTTTTGTAGAGAGCTGAATGGTGGCAATGCTAAATTAGCCCACCAAATTCAAAAGTTAAAAAAGACTTACCCTTTGGAAGCTGATCTACTTGATACTTTAAGATTAGTTGGAAATGAAGGCACGCATTCCGATGGTGTCGATGAAGATGATTTATTAACTGCTTTTAGGATTTTTGAAGAGGTTCTTACTATTTTTAAGAAACAAGAGATACTCAATGAAATGAAACTAAATCAGAAAATATTAACTGATAAATTCGATAAAAAAATGTTAACTGATGAGAATGTTGTTTCTACACAATAGTATTATTTGATATGGGATTAACTCCCATATCAAATATTTAATTGCTCGAATAGATATTTGCAGAATTTATCTTCAACTAATTCAGCTATATCCATTGAAATATTATCTTTGAGATCTTCAACTGCATTTTCAGAGTAATCAAAGCTACTACACATGAAATTACCGTGTACATATATTTCAGTTCAAGCTCCTGTAAAGTCATTAACAAAATCATACCCAGTTACCTCAGATATCTTACTTCTAGCTTCTTGCATCACATGGTCAAGAACTCAATATACAGGATCAATATTGTCCCAACTTTCAGAGCCAATGCTTTCACGAAAATCATTAATGATATCAAATAACTCATTTTCACTCATATCAAGATCGTCACCAATTTTACAAACAGCACGAATATCTAAAGAGCCAAATGGGCAAAAGTAACCTTGTAATTCACTCACTGTATTTCTCATAATTCAAGAAATTAATTAATAAAGTGATTTTGAAACATCGGTATGACGCAAGAAGTCAAAGAACCGTTATTTTACAAGGTACGTAGGAAAATCGGTTATTGACTCGCAGGGTCAACCGATATAATTACTGAACTTTATGATTATCTAAACACCTAGTTGTTGGTAATAACTCTTAATTTAACACCGCTAATTTCATCAATGTAAGCAGCTGTTGCACCTATAATAGAACGCTGATCATCCGATATTACAGATTTTGAAATAGCTGGCTGTACAATTGCGACACCAAGCCTAAAAGAAGAGTATCGAGCAACTTTAGCTAGATGGACTAAATTTTCGTAATGGCCTTTGTCTATCCTTGATGGCTTTTCTTGTTGTAACCTTTTACGTTCCCTGTCCATCAATCGTATGATTAACTTTTCTTTATCACCAAACCATTTGATACTTTTAGCTGCTTGACCAATGACTTCATATACATCACTAACTCTTGCACCTGGACTTGCTATACCATTCTTCTTAGAACAATATTTACAGTGAAAAAGATCAATAACCAGTTCTTTATCATCGATGTTTTTTATCGCTACAATGTCTGCAATCTCTCCAGCTCCATCATCATCAAATACTAAATCATAATTATCTTTTAACTTTTGAATTGTATGATATTGAATTGAGTTAGTAATTTTTTCAGGTGTTTGTGACTCAATAGAGATATCAATACCCGTCCAATCCCAACACTCTATATTATTTTTGTCATACCTATATGCATATTCTTCATTAGGGTAATATCTAAAACCACCGTCTATAACAGACGTATCACATAGAAATAACGTAGGGGGGTGCTCGGTGAAGAATTCAGTAAGTTGATATGATTGTTCTCCAAATTTAATCTCAACATTTTCGTTGGAACTAAAGTTAACTTCACCGTGAGAGACGATAGTTGCTGTGATGATTATCTCACCATATTGCGATTTTAAAACAATATTAAATGTTTTCGAATCATCATCTTGTTCTTTGGCAATTAATAATTCACAGTGAATTAAATTCTCTTGCCAACCAATAGAGTGAATGGTGACTTTAGTTTCATTTTTTCTGAGTAATTCTACTGGCCATTCAACAGTTAGAGGTACAACCGTGGGGTATTCAGATAATTCTTCCGTTTGCATTGCTGTTTTCATAACTTGATTCGTATCAATTGTATCATCCAATACTTTTGTACCAACTTGATTGCACCAAGCAACCCACTTATCTAGAGAATCGCTATCCATTGCCCAAATCTTCCCTTTATAAGAACATCCTAAGCTAACTAATTGACCGTTTTCATAACCTTTCCCAAAAACATTTGATTTTATTGCTCTATTTGCCTCTATATCAGGGATTTGTTCATTAATTTCAGTACCTGTGTGCATTGAGTAGCGTAAGCCTTTCTTGTTTTTATTCAATCCAACATTTTGAAGTTTTAATCTTTTAAGGCCAGCCAAAGATCTGAATACATGCTCTCCTTTTATTTGAAAAGAATTTTTAGCAATTAACTTAGCAAGCCTCTTTACCATTCCATCTTTGGCTGATGAATGAATGAATAGCAGATCATTAACTTGATCATAATAGGCAATATATAAATCCCATGATTCATCAAATAACTCTTTTGAGCTTGTCCACCCAACTGGTATATATGATTTTACTGAAAAAACTAACATAGTTTTTTCATCATTTAGAATATAATCAGAAATTTGAGCTTGATGAGTTGCAAATAGTTGGTATCTTTCAGGTGACCATGTCGCATGTTGCATTGTATAAATCGTTGTACTAATGCTAGGCTTTAAACCTAGATCTAATAATTTACTCGAATTAGAAAATTTAGCTCTGAACTCTTGATACTCCTGTTCATCATTAATTTTACGAGAGCTAATATCGCTTACTAAGGAGTTCCAATCAGAGTCTTCTTTATACAATTCTTCTAGACTTTCATTGACATTAGGGTTTGCTATATTAGCAATAAATTTAGCGTCACCGACATCTGCTATTGTTCGTGTAAAACGACCTGTAAATTGAAGCATTATATTAATACTTTTATGCGGGACATGAATGGCTGATATTTTTAATTGTGGCAAATCAAAACCTTCGCCTAACATGTTTACGCAAACAATAACTTTATGCTTTCTATCGATAATATCTTTTAAAACTTCTGCTTTTTTCTTAACTTTACTATTTATTAAGATTGGATTTAAATCTTTTTCTAGAGCATAAATTTCAAAAATTTCTTCAGCCTTTGTTATCGTATTAGCTCTTGCCATAAGTATATGGTCTAGACCTGCATTGAGATCTGCTCTTAAAAGAGCTATGGCTTTGTCTGCGATAGCTTTGTCTGCATTTTCTTCTATAAACTCTTTAACTGGATGAAATTCTATAGGTTTAAAATATCCATCTTCTTGTGCTTTTTTTAATGGATAGTTAAAAATTATTTTCCCTTCAACCCTTGAACCATCACTTCGAAATGGTGTGGCAGTGAATTGAAATACAGACTTATTATCAAAGCTTGATTTTATTCTTGCCCAAGTTGCTGCTGTTACGTGATGAGCTTCGTCGACTATAAGATGACTACAATTATCAATTAATTTATAAAAAAATTGATCCGTGAATTTAGACAATGCCGAAGCGGAAGCTACAATAACATTTGCTTTTAGTAATTTATCTAAATCATCTAGATCATCTACTCCATGCTTGATTGTAGCAACTACAGGGTTTTCAACAGTGTCACCAATTAAGCCTAACTCTCGCAAAAGACCAAGTTGAACAAACTTATTTTTGGTTTGTTCACGTAATGCATCCGATGGAACAATAACTAGTGTCTTTTTAAAGTGCCCAGCTACCACAATAGAGAGTATGGTTTCAGTTTTCCCCGTTCCTGTAGGCATAACTAATGTTGCGGCAGATTTACTATCAGAACGTTCATAACCTAATGCAGCAAAAATACCTCCAATTTGAGGTGACCTTAGTCCCTTAATTTGATTTTCAATATTTTCTTCTTTGAACAAAAAATTAGAATTACACCAAGAAGAGTAAATATCTTTAGGTGTAGTTTGTTCAGTATCAATTGGTTGCCATGTAATAGTGCTATTTTTTATTTTGCTTTCTTGTAAATCTGCCATAAGGGATGTCCTAGTTATCCAATTAAATTTTTATTAATTATTAGGTCAATTTATCATCAGAATGTTACTAAAACCATATAAACCTTAAACATTTAAAGTTGGTGCTATTAGTAATAGATTCGATCAAGTTATTCTGCTTTTACTGATAAATTTTTCCTTGCCTTATTCTTATTAAAACTCCCACTTTCATTAATCAGTCAGTGGCTTTTTAACAAGTATTGCATCTGAGTTCTATCTTCTGCTTTTCCTCACATTCAAATATGAGCTTCCACAGATAAAGGTTCATCAGGATTTCAGCTGATCATTTTGTTATAAAACTCAATGAGGTTTTGCTTCCATCTTGTTCATCCAGCTTCACTAGGGCTTTCACCAAACATTCCATTGGCAATATCAAGACGGTTTGGGTCTAAGTGTAAGCCCTGAACATCAAACGAGTTACTTTTTACTTCTTGGATTAGTGAGTCAGTAATCTGCTTATCAATTAAATCAAAACCAATTCACTTAACAAAACGAAGGATTCATCTTTTTTTGCTATCTTGCTCTTTTACTTTCTCTCTGTTGGCTTGAATAGCAATATCTAGTCAGGTTTTGTATTTTTCCATTGCTGTATCGAGGGTATTTTGAAATTTTTGCATCAAGCTATCAAGATTACTTGTTTTGAGATCGTCTATATTTTCTATAAAAGACACATCAATTTGATAACACAATTTTAGTGTTGATTTTATCTCATTAAGTCCAGCTCTATGTTCAGAGAGATCTTTGATATGCTCTTGAACAGCCATAGTTTTTAAAAATCATGCAGCTCTTATTTTAGGCATAGTATCCATGTAGGCTTTTTGATATTCCAGTTCAGGCTTGTGTAAATCTGCGAGAGGGAAATTAGAGTCTATCGCGTATGAATCACTATCGAGTGAAATTTTTCTAGAAGGTGGATTTTGTCACATATCAATCGTGATAATTTCATTTTCTTCACCGCGAGATAATAGGGCACTTCACTCCTTTTTGATATTGCTACCAGAAAGCGATAATAAATAGCTGGTTTCTAACGATTTACTTGATGAATATTTTTCTTCAAACGCTCTAATTTTATCACTAAAACTAGGATCTATATCGATCAGTGTGAGTGTTAATTCTTGGAAAACACGAGATTCAGGATTTAGTGAATCAGCTTTTTTAGCTGCGAGTAATAGCTTTTGTAGTTCATGAGGGTTTTCTAAAAGAAGTTCTTTTAGCTCGATGTATGCTGAAGTATCTCAATCGTTGAGCTTGTTTAATAGTTCTAGTGTTTGCGTACCTTCAAGCTCATTGTGATCAAGTTGATCATACAATTGTACAAATCGTTCAACGCAGGCTTCATCTGCATTAGAAAATTTTTTATTCATTTCAATATCAGCTGAAAGCTCGGTTCAAAACTCTCGATTAAAAAGGCTAATAGATGTTTTATTCGTAGGGAATCAGTTCATCTCTATGTACGAAGCTGATTCCCTACTTTGACTTATTGTGAGGAACAATGAGTCAAGCGCTGATATCTTTTGGTGCTTAAGTAATTCAACAAAAGGCAAATATCAGTCATTTTTTTCAAATGTTGCAAGTTTTTCTAATCAAGCTAAACGTACTTGAAAGCTTTTTACTTCTGTATCTATTTGACTTCATTCAGCTAAATTTTCCTTAATTTGCTGTATGTATTTGTCTCATAGACTATGTAATGAACTATCTCACAATTGTGTATCAAGTTTTCAAGATAATGATTTGATTATGCTTAAACGTTCTTGTTTTTGCACATCAGCTTGTAAAAGCTGTTCCCCCATTTTTTCCATCTGATTTATAGTTAATATTATTTATAATCTTTACCGAATAATGCCCTATATAGCCTGAGGCTTTTTTCACCTTCTTCTTTTGTTAATTCAACACCGTACTTTTGTTTGTAGTCTTTTTTAATTTGAAAGTGCTCAGCTAAGAGATGCAGATTTGAAAATTCATCTTTGGGGAGTTGAGTGAAAACTGACGTAGCATCAGGATCAACTTCCTCAATATCAGTAAGTAAATTTTTAAATACATTGTTACTTGCCAAGCCAAGTGCAATACCTTCCAAAGCCCATACTTTATCTTTGTCACTTAATTCTAATGTGTCGTAAAACTTAATGAGTTTCGGCTCAATATCATACATAAAATCAGTCAATATTTGGTTATAAGTGAATTTTGCATAATCAATTTCGTAGGCTGATTTTTGTTCTGCGGAAAATGCAAAACCCGAAGTAAAACATACAAAAAGAATCGCTATTAAATATGTTAATTTTTTCATAATCCATCCTTATTAATTTTTGAGGGGTTTACCCCGTGGTAATTTACACCACAAAAATTGAATATTCCAATACTTTTAAAAAGTTCTTTGGAATGAACATTGGATATAAAAATAGCTTTTGGCCGAGTGCTAAGAGATGTTCGAAAGAATGGTAAAAAGAAGATGTCGCAAGAAAGCTTAGCTCTCGAAGCTAATATTGATCGCGCACATGTCTCTAAACTTGAGCAAGGTGTTTTTCAGCCGACACTTTCAACCATATTTGATATGGCAAAAGTATTGGAGTGTTCACCTGCTGAGTTAGTCGATTTGGTAGACAAAGAGCTACGTGCTAACCAAGATACTTAAGCTATCCTGCATTGTTTTAAAGCGAAAGTGCGGTCGAAATTTTGCAAATCAACTCACTTGCTCTAGTCTACGAATCACCGAATCCATACACGACTTATTTTCAAATACGTAATAAATACAACTGTTTTTCTGTGAGCCATATTTTTTGTTTACCACTCAGAGTGACAAAAAGAAACAATGCCACTGTATTTGCCTGAGTGCTCTTTTGGCATCATTGCCCATATGTTGCTCAAAGAGAATAAGTTGGCTTCACTCTGGTGAACTATAGCCAATAATTGCATCAGGAATTATTTGTAAATCTCAGGCGCTTAGTGAAGCCTTAGATTTAGAGGTAACTCAACTCGATGAGTTATTACTTCACTCGCGTTCAAAATAACAATGAAAGAAATTCAATCAATATCACTGCCTACTTATCCATTTGATAAACGATATTTTAAAATCAATAGTCGCTATACGATGGTAATAATCAGCAGCAAAGAAACAACTTCGCCCGAGTGGTCGTTTTATATTTTCTAGTGAATATTTTCATTGTTCAGCAAGCCATTTGGCTCACCTTTGTGTGAGGCAATACACTGGAGCAAGAGGTCACTTTCATGGCATAAAACCAAACTGTAAACCTGTCACTAGAGGCTTATCTATCTTCCTTAATGCACGTAAATAACGATTCACCGTTGAGATACTTACATTCGGTAAAATAGTACACAGTTGCTTTGATGTAAGGTATTGGAATATGGCTAACGCTTCTAAAACGTAGCTCTGAGCTAGAGTTGATTTCAATGCGTTAATATTTAGGAGATAAACCTGAAAGATCAATGTGTTTAGTGAGCCTATTTGGCTCAAAGTTAATTATTTTTTTAAAATAATATTTTGATAATTGAATCTTACGTATTTGTTTCCATAGCGTATAAGGCATTGAATGAGCATTATTTAAAAGAAAGCTTGGTACCCTAATTTTAAACGGTAATGCCATTGATGACTTTATCCAAAATTCTCAATGTTTCAAGTTTTCTATTTCACTCGCTGGTATTGCTGTTTCATCTTCAATGGCCTTTCTGCTTTTTCGCTCATTTTGTCAGGCAATAATTACTCATACTCACAGTAATGCTTTTTGAAGATATTTATCTCAACATTGTCCTATGTATTGACTCGCCAGAACAAGATACAGCTTGTACTTACGTAATTGAGTTAAAGCTTTTTCGAGATCTGGTGATATAAAATTATGAAACTCATCAATAAATAGATAAGTGGGAACTCTTTTTGATTGTACTTTATTGGCTCTTTTTAGAGCTATAACACGCAGTAGGGCAACAATAAAACGTCAATAGGCTTCCACGCTATCACTTCCGAGTTCTCACAGTGGCAGTCTAAATATGATGATTTTCTTCTGTTGTACTAAATTTTCAAGGTCGATTGAATCAGTTCAAGTGAGTAATCGTTGTAGTATTGGATCGTTGAGTAATACTTGCAGCCTCATTTCTATAGCATGTTTGCTGATTGATAGTGATTTAGCTTTAAATTTTTGAGAGAAAAAGCTGCGATGTAATTGATTCTCTAGCTGTAATCCATGCTTTATCAGGTCTGAATTTTCATCATCATTCATAAATCGTTTTAAATCGATCAGTGAGCTATTTCTGCGCCTGAGTAGAGTGCTGACACATGGGTACAAAATTGCGTTCATTTGACTCGTAGTAGTGGTTCACTTGAGCAATACATTGAATATTTTAATAATTTCTTGCGTCATGAGATTAATACTATCGTCATGTGTATCAACAAAACTAAAAGGATTAATTGACGGGTACGCATTTGAGCTTAAAGACGGATCTATATACACTAATCTATCTGCTATTTTTTTGTTTGAAAACTCTTTAAATCTCGCGATTTCTTTCGACATATCTCAATGTGGATCAAGCAGTACAATGGCATTTTTTGGTTTCGCTGATCGTATTTCAGAGTAAACTAATTGCTTTATTAGTTCACTTTTTCAACTTCATGTTTTTCAAGAAATATAGATGTGTCTTTGTTTGTGAGAAGTGCTTATTTTCTTGCATAATTTACGTTGGAAAAACCAGTTATTCATCATTCAAATAAATCGAATCATATCGTTTTTATTAAAATTTAAATGCGCTTTAACTCAGCAGCTTATGTACAATTTTTACAGCAATACAATGAGAGTTACTTAAGAAAAATGTTTTCAACTTTACTTATAACATAAGTAAAGACCCTCCATCTTTCGCATACAAGCGAACCATCTTGATGATTCATTGGATCTGTTTCGTATTTAAATTCAATAAGTCATAAAAAACTTTCGAACGTTCTCAAGTTTTTTGACCATTACTTGGTTGGTATACGTCGATAGAAATAGACGTAAGAAATGTTTCTTTTTCCATTAAAAAAAGTTAGAAATATATAATTGCCAGACGTCTTAGGCTCAGCAATTATACTCAGCAGATATTAATTCAACATTAAATTATTAGACTTTTTTTCTAAAATATAAAAAATGCGCAATACAAAGGGGTAAAATTTACCTAAAAAAATGTTCATTTTAAAATTTTTAGTTGTTTTACCCATATTTATACGTTTATTTGAAAGTTGCTCTATATTTTTATCTCATATTTACATTAATAAGTGGCTCTATCATATCGGCTATTTGAGTCAGTGCTGATTTGCGTTCATCAAGATAATCATAACGATCATAAATCCCTTCCACACCTTTGAGTTTATGATTTAAACAACGTTCAGCAACATGACCAGCGATTCCATTTTTAGCTAATAAGCTTCGACACGTTCTTCGTAAGTCATGTACAGTAAAATGGGCTACAGGCATTTTTTCTTCACGAAATAGTTTTTGAATAGCAGCATTTAAAGTGTCAGGACTTATATGCCCAAAGCGTTTACTTAAGCGTCTATTAGGGAAAACGTACTGCGAACCATATGCTCGTAGTTTTAATTCTTGTAACCAGTCAATTGTTACTGAATTTAATGGTACAGAGATTCCTCGGCCTGTTTTACTTCTTTCTTGGGGGATATGCCAAAGCTCTGCTTGAAAATCAAATTCCTCCCATTTAGCTGCTATAAGTTCACCTTTTCGTACAGCCAGTGCAATAAGCAGAGCAGTAGCAAGGTAATTATCCCGTGTAAACTGATTATGGTTTTCTCGAAAACATAAAAAGATTTGTTTGATTTCTTCAAGTGATAAAGCACGACTTCGACTTTGTTCGACTCCACCTGCGTCAGATAATGTAAAAGCTTCGGCTGGATTCGTTGTACGTAAATCGAGTTTAATGGAATGACGGAAAAGTTGCTTGCAATACATTAAAGCATCATTGGCTATAGTGGGTCGGCTACTTTCAGCTATATGTTGAATAATGGCTCTAATATCTCGTGGTGTAACTTGCTGTATGGATAGCTCACCTACAAACGGGGCAATATCTTTTGTATATACACGTCTAGGGATATTAGGGTGCTTTAAACGTTTTTCACAGTCTTTTAACCAATCTTCTGCAAGGTCATTCACTGTGTTGATTACTTCTTTATCAAGCCGTTTTCTTTCAGCTAAAGGGTCAATATTTCCATTCTTAATATCAACTTTAATTTGAGCCGCTTGTAATTTAGCCTCAGCAAGGGAGAGCTCAGGGAATTTTCCAAGAGTCATTTCTTTGCGTTTTTTATAAATACTGTATCGAATCGTAAAAAAAGCGCTTCCCTCATCGCTTATACGAATGTATAAGCCATTTGAGATAGCGTATTTTCCTACGGCCTTATCTTTGATAAGGCTCTTAATTTTTTGAACTGTAATTATTGCTGTCATTTCAACCTCTTATCCGTGAAGTGGTGACAGGTTCCTACTATTTTAGGATAGCTTTCAGATTTTTCAAGAATCTGTCACCATTTCTGTCACCACATTTACGTAACTAAGAGCAAATTGTGGTAACAAGTTGAAACGATGAAGTTCCATAAGCTATAGATTTTATTGGTTATTTTAACATTCTGAAACAGCCTGAAACATCATTCGATGTTTTGGATCTGCTCTCTCATTTGCTCAATCAATACTTTAAGCTCAACCGCTGCATTGGTAATATCACTGTTGATTGATTTAGAGGCGAGGGTGTTCGCTTCGCGGTTAAACTCTTGCATCATGAAATCTAAACGACGGCCACAAGCACCACCTTTTTTAAGGATTTTTTTAGTTTCTTTTACGTGTGACTTTAAGCGGTCGAGCTCCTCTGCCACATCTTGTTTTTGTGCAAGGTAGATAAGCTCTTGCTCTAGGCGAGATTCATCAATGTCGGTTTTTAAATCTTCTAACTTTTGGTTGAGCTTTTCACGCTGCCATTTCGTTATTTCTGGCATGTGGGTTTCTACAACGGCTACTTGCTCTAAAATTGTATCAAGGCGAGTGGCGATCATTTCTTCAAGGTTTGCACCCTCATCACCGCGGGCTGCTTTAAAATCTTCAATTACTTGGTCAAAACCTGCAATAAGCGCCGTGTTTACGCTATCCATATCGAGTTCTTCAGCTTCCATAACACCAGGCCAGCGTAAAATATCAACAGGGTTAATGTCACCATTACTTTGCTGCTGCACCCACTTAGCACTATTAATTAGCTGTGCTGCTAATGCTTCATTAATAGAAAGCTCACCAACGTGTGCTGGATTCGCCACAAATTTTAAAAATACTTCGACTTTGCCGCGCTGTAAATGTTTACGCAGGCGCTCTCGAATTACCGGCTCCATGCCACGAAATTGCTCAGGTGCGCGAATAAAGGTTTCAAGGTAACGTTGGTTAACTGAACGAACTTCCCACGTGCCGGTGCCCCAATCGCCTTTAATTTCGCGACGCGCGTAAGCAGTCATACTGTGGATCATGGATGGTTTCCTAGTTTTATTTAAACAATTTTAACGTGATTATACCGTAACACTGTCTAAGCTCTAGCGGAAATTTTTGTTGCTGAGAATTTTACAATTGGCTTTTGTTTAAATCAGCATGGCATCTGAGTACACATCGACTTATAATACGTAAAATTATGAATTAAGGGGATCGTTAATGCGTCCAAGCGAAAGAACACCTAACCAAATTAGACCGGTTACATTTACCCGTAACTACACTTTGCATGCTGAAGGCTCAGTGCTGGTTGAGTTTGGTAACACTAAAGTACTTTGTACAGCCACTGTTGAATCAGGTGTACCGCGTTTTATGAAAGGCCAAGGTAAAGGATGGATCACAGCTGAGTACGGTATGTTACCGCGCTCAACCCATACTCGAAATGGCCGTGAAGCGGCGCGTGGCAAGCAAGGCGGTCGTACAATGGAAATTCAACGTTTAATCGCACGTGCTCTTCGTGCTGCGGTTGACTTAAAAGCGTTAGGTGAAAATACCATCACTATCGATTGTGATGTTATCCAAGCCGATGGCGGTACCCGTACAGCATCAATCAGTGGCGCATGTGTGGCATTAGTCGATGCACTTACTCATATGCGCAGTAAAGGTATGATCAATTCAAACCCACTTAAGTTTATGATTGCGGCGATTTCTGTTGGCGTTTATAAAGGCCAAGCAATTACAGATTTAGAATATTTAGAAGACTCTGACGCTGAAACAGATATGAATGTCATTCTAACTGAAACCGGTAAAATCATCGAAATTCAAGGCACCGCAGAAGGCGAACCGTTCTCGTTTGATGAACTAGATGAGTTACTCACGCTTGCCAAGCATTCAATCCGTGAAATCATTGACGTGCAAAAACAAGCATTAGCTTAATAAGTAATAGGTTTATAGTAATGAAAGATTATCAAATCGAGTTTATTGAATTCGCCTTAGAAAAACAGGTGCTAAAGTTTGGTGAGTTTACCTTAAAATCTGGCCGTACTAGCCCTTACTTCTTTAATGCGGGGTTGTTTAATACAGGTCGTGACCTTGCTCGTTTAGGTCGCTTTTATGCGGCAGCCCTTGAAGATGCAGGTATTGAATATGATGTTTTATTTGGCCCTGCTTATAAAGGTATTCCAATTGCAACAACTACCGCAGTAGCACTTGCAGATCATCATAATAAAGATGTGCCTTATTGCTTTAACCGCAAAGAGAAAAAAGCACATGGTGAAGGCGGTACATTAGTTGGTGCTGAGCTAAAAGGCAAAATCATGTTAGTAGATGACGTGATCACTGCTGGAACAGCAATTCGTGAGTCTATGGAAATCATTGCTGAAAATGGTGCAGATTTAAGTGGTGTACTAATAGCTTTAGACCGTCAGGAAAGAGGCAAAGCAGAGCTATCGGCTATTCAAGAAGTTGAACGTGACTTTGCCACTAAAGTTGTTTCAATAGTCAAACTGGCAGATCTAATTAGCTACCTTGAAACGAAAGGGTCTATGAACGAGCATCTTGCATCTGTAAAAGCCTATCGTGAGCAATATGGTATAGCTTAATCTAAGTATACGTAAAGTTATTCAACAAAAGCCCGATGATTTTCATCGGGCTTTTGCGTTTTATAACTGCATAAAGTTATTGTGAAGTTAAAAAAGTATCTCTTTTGTAGTGTTTGGTTTGAATTTTGAACGAACAGCACTTTATTTGAAGTTTTCTTTAAAAAACGCTTGCGTAAAAATCTCTACTCCCTATAATTCGACCCCACTGAGACGGCAGAGCGCAACGCATAGCGGGGCATCAGCTACTTAGTAAGTCGAGTAAAACTTGAGTTTAGATTTTTTAGAAAGTTTAAATTTAAGTGTTGACAAAAAAATAGGAAAGCGTAATATGCGCAGCCCTAG
>NZ_DRGM01000050.1 GCF_011050055.1 Pseudoalteromonas prydzensis
CCACCGTACATACCATCGTAAGTATAATTTGCACCAAGGCCACGGATCACTAACCAATGTGGAAGCCGTAGAAGTATTAAAAGGCCCCGCCACTGGTTTATATGGTATGGGCAGCGCAGGTGGCGTTATTAACTTGATTGAAAAAAAGCCACAGTTTACAGAGCAGCACAACGTACAAGCTGAAATTGGTCAATGGAATACCTATTCATTATCAATTGATAGCACTAATGCAATTACCGAAAATCTAGCATACAGAGTTAATGCAAAAACAGCCCGCAGTGATGGTTACCGTGATTTAAAAGATGACCGCGATGAAATCTACGGCGCATTAAAATATGTGTTCAATGACCGCCAAAATATTATGATCTCAGCCGCTTATATCAAAGATGCGATTGCAGTTGATTCAATTGGCCACCCTATCCGTATTTATAATGCGCAGTCGGTAAATGGCAAAACCGCCGGCCAAGTGACGGCGGATGATTTAGTCAATGATCCAACCTCTGCAGGGCTGCAATTATCTGATGCACAGCGCCAACAATTAGCTAATTCACTTGCAGCATCTGATGGTTTAACACCGTATAAATTTGGCCATCGCGGTATTATCTCACCCATGGCAAAAGATAATGAAGGTGAAGAACTGCGTTTTAAACTCACTCATAATTACTATATAACTGACAATTTATTTTTGAATCAACAGTTACAGTACCGTAATTATGAGTCAAGTTTTGCACGTCAAACCGGCGCCTATAATTATGTCTATTGGCAAAGAAATGGTGTGATCAATGCAGATCCTCGTGCACCTTTGGTTGTAGATGATGTACTTTATCCATTTGCAGCACGGCGCCAAGAATATCGCCAAGTAGAGGCCGATGAAAAGTCATGGCAATACTTTGCAGATCTACGCTATGACTTTAGTTTAGGTGATATAGAAAACGAATTCTTAGTCAATGCAAACTACGAAGACCGTGATATCCGTTTTACGCAATACTCTATTTGGGATAAAGACTACAGCCTAAAAGATAAAAATGGCGATATAACCTATCAAGGCTCTTTACCTTATATTTTAGATATCCGTAACCCTAATTGGGGTGATGGACAGTTCACTGATTACGATCCGTTAAAAACCAGTAACTACAATAAAAAAGTGCAAGCATGGGGCTTAGGACTGCAACATGTCGCTTATATCAATGACACCTTCACAACTCGTATCGGTGTTGCATACAACGAAATCACCCAAAAATATGAACATTTAGGTGTTGATGCGCGTTACCGCGCCAGCGCCGCTGCAGCAACGCCAGAAGCAAGTACCTCAGATAACGGTTTAACCTATAATTTAGGTGCGACCTACAAACCAAGCGATGACTTGTCTATCTTCATAAACCATTCGAAGGGTCGCACTGCGTACAGCGTTTTAGGCTCTGTTTCAGGTAATGAGGCTGACCGTGAAGATGCTGAGTCTCTTAGTACTGATTTAGGTATTAGAGTAAAAGCCTTTGATGATCAACTACTCGCCTCGTTAGTGGTATTTGATACCGCGCGAACTAACTTAGAGTATGCAAACCCAGCGTTTGATGACACGAAACCTGATCCAGCAATTCCTGAAAGCTTCTTTGATGGTGAAGAAAAAACCCGCGGTGTTGAGCTTGATTTAAATGCCTATTTAAATGAGCAGTGGAAGGTCAATATCAATGGTGTTTATCAAGATGCACGTGAGCAGAAAAATCCAAATGTGAGCTCATTTGCTGCACGTCAAAAAGGTGTGCCTTATGTAACAGCAAGCACATGGTTAACCTATAGTGCTCAGTGGTTTGAACTAGCCCAGCCACTAAAAATAAGTGCCGGTGTTAAATACGTGGATGATCGCAGTACAAACTCATCATCATTCGGCATTCCTGATGGTTATGTACCAAGCTATACCATTTATGATGCTGCACTGAGTTATAACACTGATAAATGGGGCTTACAGCTAAACTTAAACAACCTGTTTAATAAAGTGTATTATTCAAAAGCCATGTTTTTAGGTGGTATGCCAGGTGAAGAACGCAATGCTAAATTAACCTTAAGTTATAAGCTTTAAAGTAATGAAATAAAGCGCACAAAATGTTTGTGCGCTTTTTTACCTTTACATAGTGACGACTATACGGCCATTGATCTCACCTTTGAGCATATCGTCAAATATGTCATTGATATCTTCAAGCCGTTTTTCTTCGATAATTGCTTTAACTTTGCCCTGTGCAGCAAACTCTAAACATTCTTGTAAATCTCTACGTGTGCCAACAATTGAGCCAACAACAGAAACGCCATTGAGTACAGTGTCAAAAATCGGCAACGGCATATCCTCTGGAGGCAGGCCAACTAACACGCATTTTCCACCACGGCGAACACTCTTATAAGCTTGTTCAAAGCCCGGCTTTGATACAGCGGTACATACCACAGCATGTGCGCCCCCTACCTGCTCAAATATAGCCTCACTCGGTACACATTCTTTAAAGTCCAAGGTGATATCTGCACCTAACTCTTTTGCTAAAGCGAGTTTTTCAACACCGGTATCCACTGCAATTACATTAAAACCCATTGCCTTTGCATATTGCACCGCAAGATGCCCAAGCCCACCTACACCAACAATAGCGACCCATTGTCCTGGCTTAGCCCCTGACACTTTGAGTGCTTTATAGGTTGTAACACCGGCACAAAATAATGGCGCAGCTTCTGAGAACCCTAGGCCTTCAGGGATCTTTACAACATAGTTGCCATCGGCTAAACAATATTCAGCGTAACTGCCATCAACTGAATAACCGGTATTATGCTGTGAAAGACATAAAGTCTCTTTCCCTTCTAAACAAAATTCACAATGACCACAGGCACTGTATAGCCAAGGAATGCCAACGCGATCGCCAATTTCTAAATGAGTAATATTGCTACCCAGTTGTTCGATCACTCCAACACCTTCGTGCCCCGGAACTAGCGGCATTTTAGGCTTTACTGGCCAATCACCATGACAGGCATGTAAATCAGTATGACACACACCACATGCGGCTATTTTAACTAAAACATCATTGACTCCAACGGTTGGAATGGGTAAATCTGAAATTTCTAATTTGCCTTTGTAAGTACTATTAACGGCTGCTTTCATTGCTCGTTCCTTGTTGTTGAGAAATTGTTGTTAAGAAGTGAGTTGTCGTAATTTAGTGTACACCTTACGCGACTCTAGATGAGCAAAAATTAATCTAAATCAAACTTTAGTGATATAACTTGTTCAGAACGACTGTCATCCCCTAGGCTTGATTCAGCCAAGGAAAATTCAGCGTATTGCTCAGTAAATCTTGCTAAACATATTCAGCGTGCTAGCATTAATTTCATTATTTATTGAAACTTGAGAAGCAATGACGTTATCAGATAAGAACTTTGCCTTTGTAATGCACTGTGGCGAAATGGGCAGTCGTTGGGGTTTTAATCGCACCATTGGCCAAATGTGTGGATTATTGATCATCACCAAAGAGCCAATGACAGCGAACGAAATCGCCGATGCCTTAAGCATTTCTCGTGGTAATGTCAGCATGGGGATCAAAGAACTGCAATCTTGGCGTTTAATAAAAGTGCAGCATATTCCAGGTGACAGAAAAGAATATTACGCCCCTGCAGGTACTATTTGGGATATGGCAAATCGCGTATTCGAGGAACGTAAAAAGCGTGAGATTGACCCTACTCTCAGTTTACTCAGAGATAATTTGTTAGAGCCTGCAACCACCGACGATGAAAAGTTTGCGCAACAACAAATGCATGAAATTCATGATCTACTCGAAACCGTCACTAAGTGGTCTTCAGAACTACAGCGTTTAAGCCCAGAGCAACTACAAAGCTTAATGAAGCTCGGCTCTGGTATTGGTAAAGTACTTGATTTTAAAGATAAGATATTGAAGAAATGAAGAGTTAGCGAGGGACGAGAGTAAAGTTAGCGAGCTTTATGGTTCTAGGTTCTAGGTTCTAGGTTCTAGGTTCTAGGTTCTAGGTTCTAGGTTCTAGGTTCTAGGTTCTAGGTTCTAGGTTCTAGGTTCTAAAAAAGTTTAACCACAGAGTTCAGCAAGAAGTAAATAAAAGTCCAAAAATTTTTACTCTGTGCAGCGCAAAGCGCCTTTGTGTGCTCAGTGGTGAATAAAAAGATAAGTTGTTCCTGTAAGCTCGCAGATAAATAATTCATTTAATCTTACATTTAATGTAACTTGATAAGCAAAGGGGCAAAAACAACTTGCCCCCTGATGACTAAAATTATACGTCAACACCACCTAGCACCTTGTCTAGTTGCATTTCTGTCAAAACACGATCTTGGATAGGTTGTTTAGCTGAGTTTATTTCATCTACACCCCAAACTAAACCAACTGCTGTGCGTGTTGGGCGTTTACCTTTAGGCATGTCTGCTAGCGCTAAATAGGCATCTACCACCATTTGTGGATTAGGCGCTTGATCGCTCTGCATAAATTTACCGAATTCCTCGAACATAGCGGCAGGAATGTTTGCCAATTCGCCGTAGCTGTCCAGTATGTCTGTGCGTGATGGTTGTTGTCCTGATGCACTTAGACCTGTAGGGAATGGCCCTGGCTGTACGATGGCGACATCGATGCCGAATGGCGCTACTTCGTAGCGTAAACCTTGGAGGTAGCCTTCTAAAGCATGTTTTGTCGCTGCGTAAGTAGAGAAATACGGCGCTGAAATTTGGCCAACCATTGATGAGGTATTGATGATCAGGCCAGACTTAGCTTCACGCATCGCAGGCAAAACTGCCAGAATAGTTCGCATAGCGCCATAGTAGTTGGTTTCCATCTGCTCGCGAGCTTGATCAATGCTAAATGCTTCTGTAATGCCAAGATACATTACGCCAGCATTGTTTAGTAACACATCAATTTTTCCCGCTTTATCTAGCACACTCGCAATGGCGGTTTTGACAGAATCGTCGTTAGTAACATCCATATCAACAACCTGAATAGAATCGCTATACGCTTCTAATTCGGCTTTAACTGCAGCGTTTTTGCCTTCAGGGCCGCGCATAGTAGCGAACACTAGATAGCCTTTATCAGCAAAATCTTTTACTGACTTTTGACCAAATCCACTGCTGCTACCTGTGATAACGATGCTTTTTTGTGTTTCGTTCATTATTCTTTCCTATTTGCTTTGCCTAATTAAATACCAGCCGGTACAATAAACCGTAAAGAACAGCCTGTCAAATTAAAATACCGAGTGGTACAAAATGATTTCAAATACAGTTAAGCCCGTTAGAGGGCGTCCAAAGACCTTAGATCGCGATCATGTTTTAGATGTGGCAATGGATTCTTACTGGAAAGACAATATAGGTAATTTATCCCTTAATGAAATTTGCAGAAGATCGGGTGTATCTAAACCTGGTCTTTACCGTGAATTTTCTAATGAAGATGGCTTGATGAAAGCTGTCCTGATTAGGTATCAGGAGCAAGTGTTAGAGCCTGTGCAGCAGATGCTAAATAGTGACGTTCCATTTAAAGAGGCCCTTGATAACCTTATATCGTTTGCCACTTCAGTTAATTGTCATGATGAATCTCCAAATGGCTGTCTTTTTATAAAAATGCGCGAATCACGAGTACATTTGGGAAAAGAAACACAAGCGCAAATAGATTTTCTTGAAAAGCAGGGATTAGTTTTTTTCAAGAAATGGGTAGAGCGTTCAAAGACTAAGGGAGAGTTTTCTGTGGACATGTCATCGGAATTTGTTGCTACTTATATTGACGCGCAGCTAAGCAATGCATCGACACAACTAGCTCGAGGTGTGGCCCCTGAAACGGTGAAAAAGATATTATTAGTCGCTTTTTCTGTGCTGGAATGACTACGCCAGCTCGTTCAGTTTTAAGACATTTTTTCAACAAAGGTTGAAAAGAGAACTTTCTGACTCAAATCAGCACAATAATTCGCATCAGTATGTATATTTATTTTGGTTAGTGTCGAATTTGATATTCAGAGCAAAGCTCGGTTGAACTCATAGTGCTCTAACTAAGTTCGACTGTGAGCAATAAACGGCTATTGATAATAGCTAATTAAGTAGTAAAACGTTGTTTGCTCAGATATTCAAAGATATGAGCAACGCGAGAATATTGTTCCATTTAGCTTTGCTTAAAGATTTTAGAAAACTTAATGATAGTAATATCTTAGCTAATTTGTTAAAACTGTGTAAAGTATACATATGAGTGTAGTCGGAGCAGAAAGATCCGCCCTTCGCGCACTATAAAATTGTTATGAATACATGGAGTCTGGCTATGAATAATAATGAGCTAGTTGTTGAACATCCTAGAAATTTTAGTGCCAGAACTGAAGTGTTAGGAGGGACGTATTTTAAAATTGCTGAAACTGAATATTGTGAGTGTCTCAGAATAGAACAGATCAATGATGAAGAGCTTAGTGAAGAAGAAAAATCAATCTTAGATGGGAAAGCTACACAAGCAGCAATAAAAGCAATCGTATTTTCAGCAATGTGTGTAGAAGCTTCAATTAATAATTATGCAGGCGCACAACTTGGGGATAGTTACTTTAATAAACACTTAGCAAGTTTAGATGTCATTTCAAAGTGGGTTGTGATTCCAAAATTAGTTTGTGGAAAATCTATTGATAAATCCTGTGCCGCATTTGACTCCCTTAAACAGTTGATAAAAGCGAGAAATAGTTTAGTTCATAATAAATCTTATGAAATGAACATCTCTGACCCTGTCTCTTTTATGGAAAAAATTAATAAACGAAAACAAAATTTTGAAGACGATTTTAGTAATTCATTAAGAGCTTTGTATTTATTGAGTATGGAAATGGATTATGTAACAGGTCAAAGACATAACCCTCTCATGACATTCAATAAAAAATTTAGGCCCTTTATTGAAATACCTGAATTGGCTAAACCTTTATTCAATGCATGTAAAGACACTGTAATCAAAAAGTATTCATAATCGGGTAGCCGGAGGTCTCTAACCTCCAGCCCCCACACCACCCATCATGCGCTTTTTATTAACAGGAAGTACAATGGGCGGTTCATTTCCCGTAATGAATATTATCCAAATATCTCTCAATGACGCTAAACCTTGTGAAGCTAAATAGTCATTGCCTAGCGCAATGTTAATTCCTTTTTTTGAGCCCTATCCCACTAAAATAAGCCACTCAAACACCTGTAATACCTTGCAAAATGCCAATTAAAACAACACCAAGTCTTCTTTTTATATTTTACGTGAAAGTCAGTTATCGATTGAATCAAAATAACAACTCGGCTATGGTTAATGCATCAATAAAAATAAATTGAAACGAGTTATTCTACAGGCTCGTTATGTATTCTAAGAAGATCTTATTGTGAAATTCGAGCTTGATAAATTTAATGGCATTATTATCAGCAAAGAAGAACTCCCTTCTGATGTTGATACATTTAAAACTGAATTAGCAGAAATCGTCTCATTTGCTAAAACTGAAAATAAAAACATTATTTGGCTGACGTTGCCTATTGGTTTTTCATGTTTCGTTCCTTTAGCTACTGAATTCGGGTTTGTATTCCATAACTGTCTCGAACACGAACTTATACTCATTCTGAAAGCACCAACGACAACTTTTATACCGTTTATTCCAACACATACTTTGGGTGCTGGAGCCATTGTCAAAAACCAATCAGGCCAATTATTGGTGATCAAAGAGCATGGCATGAAGGGTTACAAGTTACCTGGTGGCCATATTGAACTTGGCGAAAAAATTGAAACCGCCATAACCCGTGAAGTGTTTGAAGAAACTGGAGTGAAAGCTGAATTTCAGTCAATTCTTGGGTTCACTACGCGTCATCCATTCCAATTCGGCAAAACAAATATGTATCTGGTCTGTCGGCTAAATGCTGCATCAGAAACAATACAGGTCCAAGATACTGACGAAATTGCTGATGCTAAATGGCTTGATGTCTCTGAATACTTAGGCGATGATCAAAATGCTGGTTTTAATCGGCAAATGATTAAAGCATTACACAATGCTGATGGTCTCTCAGCTTTTGAACCAGCCAATAACACCGGTCCCTATAAGAAACATGAGACTTTTTTTGCAAAGGCGAATACATAATCGGGTAGCCGAAGGTATCTAACCTCCACACCATATCCCTTAAACAAAAATGTACCAACTACCAACCAAAGCGCGAGATAAACTCGCGCCTACAACAAACGCCCCTAGCACCTTATATTTAGCCTTGAAACAGACTGATAGAGTGTTTTTTCATTGGGTTTCGTTGCACTCTACCCAACCTACGTAGCCAATTTTAACGCTGAACTTACCGCTCCGAGCTAGCTTATATCTTCTCTTAAAGCGCAGCGCCTCTTACCCTCTTTGTGAATAAATTACTTAAAGGGTTTTAAACACACACAATGCGAAAGAAAAAAACACTTGTTAATGCTGAGCCTAGATGCAGACAGATAGGGTATTTTTCGTTGGGTTTCGTTGCACTCTACCCCAACCTACGTAGCTAATTTTAACGCTGAGCTTACCGCTTAAAACTTACCGCTTCTGGCTAGTTTGTATGTTTTACAACCAAAGCGCGAGATAAACTCGCGCTTACAACAAGCGTCCCTAGCCCCTAGTTATCTAGAACCTAGTTGCCTAGCACCTAATTACTTACTAAATCGCTGGATAACCAATGCGATCCGATAAATAACCTACGCTGGTAGCGAAGTAATATGAGCGGTTCCAATGCATTAGTGCTTTGTAGTTATCATACGCTAAGTACATACGTCCGCCCATGTCATCTGGCATGACTAACGCTGCGGTTACATCAACCGATGGTAAATCTGTGCCGTCCATTTTACGAAGGCCAAGTGCTTGCCAATCAGCTAAAGAACGTTCTGATTTAGCCCAATATTCAAGCCACTGAGTGCGTGTTTTTGTGCCACGTTGTAATACATAGCTTTGATCAAAACCATCAGGTAATTGCACCTGACGGCCCCACGTTAGCTCGTCATTCCAACCGGCCTGTTTTAAATAATTAGCAATTGATGCAAAGGCATCGGCTTGGGTGGTCCAAATATCTTTGCGGCCGTCTTTGTCGTAATCAACCGCGTAGGCGTTAAATGAGGTAGGCATAAATTGCGTTTGCCCCATCGCACCGGCCCATGAGCCTTTAAATTTGTCTAAGGTGATATGCCCTTCTTTGAGGATATCCAGTGCGGCCCATAATTGATTTTTGTACATGGTTTCACGGCGGCCATCAAAAGCCAGTGTTACTACTGATGAAATAACATTGTGGCCACCTTGGATTTTACCAAAGTTACTTTCAAGGCCCCACAACGCAACAATAAAACGTGCTTGCACGCCAAACTCAGCAGCAACTTGTTCCAAAATATCTTTATTTTCAGCATATAGCTTACGTGCGCGATCAATTTTCCATTGTGGCACCCGTTTTGGTAAGTAGGTTTCGAGGGTTTCTTTAACTTCAGGTTGATTTTTATCTGCTGAAATTACTTTTTCTTTAAAGTGTGCTGTAGCAAAGGCATCTTCAATTAACTGGCTATCGTAGCCTTTTTGCGCAGCTTCTTGTTTTAAGCCTGCAACATATTCGTCAAACTGTGCTTGAGTCTTGGCCAGTGCCGATGTGCTGATACAGGCACTACATAAAATTGCAGCCAATTTTGTCATTATATGTTTAGTCACTTTCAACTCCATTTTGTTTTCTGTGCTCAGCTAATAAGTTTGCTTGTGGTGGGGGTATTTGCAAGTAGAACCCATTATCTGTTAACGCTTGCTTAACTAAATCTAAATCAGCCGCGCCTAACTGCACCCGTTTTGCTAAATTTATTAGCATTACATAATGTGGTTTACCAAACATTGCCATTAAAGGTTGCGGTACCTTACTAAAATCATCTCTTTTTTCGACAAAAAGGAAGGTATCCGCTTTTTTGTTACTTTTATATACCGCAGTCAGCATTATGACCCTATAAAATCTTGCTTAACAGTGCTGCACACTATAACATGAGAGTCATAATAAGTTAGAAAAATTAGATTAGAAATTTCACCTTATCCATATAAACACAGGCCTTATTCAGCCTGCGTTTATCTAAAATTGATTTCTGATCACACTATTCAATTGAGCGTGTATGTCGGACCAAACTTTTGAGCTAAAAGGGAATCTTTTTACGTTATCAGTTTTACATCTTTATAGTACTGATATTAACCTTTTAGCAGAACAACTCTATACAAAAATAGCCCAAGCCCCTCGTTTTTTTGAGGGTGCGCCTATTGTTGTAAATTTAATTGAGATAAAAAACAATCTTGTTGATTTTGTACATTTAAAATCATTAATAGAACGAATGAATTTTAATGCTGTGGGTGTATGTAATGGCTCAGACGAGCAACATGCGCAAGCTAAAGCCGCTGGGCTGTCAGTTTTAAATTATTCACAAGACGTTAAGAGTGAAACTGTTACAAAGCAGAGTAATACATCTATTGTTGAGAAAACAGTTTACTTACCTGCCCAAGTTATCAATGGCACCGTTCGCTCTGGTCAGCAAGTGTATGCAAAAGACCGTGATTTAATTGTCTTTGGTGCGGTAAGCCATGGTGCAGAAGTCATTGCTGATGGCAATGTACATATTTATGGCACATTACGTGGCCGTGCAATTGCAGGCGCACAAGGTTATAACGAAGCCCGTATTTTTTGCCAGAAACTAGAAGCAGAACTTGTTTCTATTAATGGCAATTACTGGATCAGCGACTCTCTGCAAGGCGAGTTCTGGGGCAACGCGGCACAAATCCAACAAAAAAATGAATCATTAGAAATTTCAGCTTTGGTTAAAGGATAAATCTTATGGCAAAAGTAATTGTCGTTACGTCAGGTAAAGGTGGTGTAGGCAAAACTACATCGAGTGCTGCTATTGGCACAGGTTTAGCTCTAAAAGGCTATAAAACAGTCATTATTGACTTTGATATTGGGCTACGTAACCTTGATTTGATCATGGGTTGTGAGCGCCGTGTGGTCTATGATTTTGTTAACGTCATCAATGGTGAAGCGAACCTTAATCAAGCACTTATCAAAGACAAACGAGTCGAAAAGTTATTCTTACTTCCAGCCTCACAAACCCGTGATAAAGACGCACTTACCCGTGAAGGTGTTGAGCGTGTACTAAACGAGTTGAAAAAAGACTTTGATTACATCGTCTGTGACTCTCCGGCAGGGATTGAAGCAGGTGCGATGATGGCGATGTACTTTGCTGATGAAGCAATTGTCACCACCAATCCTGAAGTATCTTCAGTACGTGATTCAGACCGCATTTTAGGTATTTTGCATAGCAAATCTAAACGCGCTGAAGAAGGCCTTGAAAATATTAAAGAGCATTTATTACTGACCCGTTATAACCCAGATCGGGTAGCACGTGGCGAAATGCTGTCAGTGGAAGATGTACAAGATATTCTTTCTATTCCATTACTTGGGGTTATTCCAGAATCACAAGCGGTATTAAGCGCATCAAACTCAGGTCAGCCTGTTATTCTTGACACTGAATCTGATGCAGGCCAAGCCTATGCCGATGCGATTAATCGTTTACTAGGCGAAACTGTTGATTTTCGCTTCTTAGATGTAGAGAAGAAAGGTTTGTTCAAACGGATATTTGGAGGTTAACGTGTCACTACTTGACTACTTCCGCTCAGAAAAGAAAAATACAGCGTCACTAGCAAAAGAGCGATTGCAGATCATTGTTGCGCATGAGCGCTCACAGCGTGGTACGCCTGATTATTTACCACAACTAAAACAAGATATTCTTGATGTTATCCGTAAATACGTCAACATCA
>NZ_DRGM01000051.1 GCF_011050055.1 Pseudoalteromonas prydzensis
CCGTTGGCATGACCAATTTAATATTGGTTTAGACCCTGTTCGTGCCCGTGAATATCACGATGAAACTCTGCCACAAGAATCTGGCAAAGTCGCGCATTTTTGCTCTATGTGCGGGCCAAAATTCTGCTCAATGAAAATCACCCAAGAAGTGCGAGAATACGCCAAAGATCTCGAAGCCAGAGGTATAGATCCTAACAACGTTGGTGATGCTATTGAGATCAAAATGGTCGATGTAGAAGCCGAAATGCAAGCTAAATCAGCCGAGTTTAAACAAACCGGCTCAGAGCTTTATCATAAAGTGGTTTAAGCGCTAGTTAGCGAGTTAGCGAGTGAAAAGCTCGCTAACTTTACTCTTGTAGCTAGCAAACTGAATTAAGGATTCCCATGTCTTACAATATTGCGGTGCTGGGGTTTGGTTTAACGGGGCGTTTAGCGGCGCTTGAGTTGAGCTTAAAGCATAATGTTACTGTTTATGAAGCGGGTGATGAACAAGCGCTTGATAGTGCAGGAAGAGTCGCGGCGGCGATGCTTGCGCCTTTGGCTGAATCGGTATTCTGCGAGCAAGACTTAGCCTTGCTGGGGCTGGATTCGATTGCTCGTTGGCCGGGTATTTTAGCCCAGCTTGATGAGCAAGTGTTTTTTCAACAACAAGGCTCTTTAGTGGTGGCTCACCAACAAGATAAGGGCGACCTGCAAAGCTTTATGCAGCGCTTAAAACCTTTGGCTGAACATCACGGCCATCAACTAACTGGTTCGCAAATCAGTGAATTAGAGCCGGAGCTTGCAGGGCGCTTTAATCAAGGTGTGTATTTACCTTGCGAAGGGCAAATTGATAATCAGGCTTTTTATCAAGCGAGTTTTAATACCTTGAAACAGCGTAATGTGAGTTTTAAATTTGCACAAAAGGTCGATGTAGGCTGTGAAAAGTTACAGCAATCATTTGATTATATTATTGATTGTCGAGGTCTAGGCGCTAAAAGCGCAGCCTGTAAGCTGCGAGGTGTACGTGGCGAGGTGGTGCGTTTGTACGCCCCTGAGGTTAATTTAACACGGCCAGTGCGGTTAATGCATCCGCGTTATCCAATCTATATCGCACCTAAGCCCAATCATCAGTATGTGATTGGCGCGACAGAAATCGAATCACAAGATAATGGCCCAGCGACGGTTCGCTCAACCCTTGAGTTGTTATCGGCAGCGTACACAGTACATAGCGGCTTTGCTGAAGCTCGGGTGTTAAGTATTCAAACCGGCCTGCGTCCTGCTTTTAGTGATAATCGCCCGCAAGTAACGCAACAACAACAGCTGATCAGCATTAATGGTTTGTACCGTCATGGCTATTTACTTGCGCCGAGTTTAGTGGCGGATGCCGTGGCACGGATCAATTAAGGCTTACTATGAAAATAAGTATGAAAATAACAATTAATGGTCAATATTTTGAGTTGGCAAATAATGCCAATTTAACCCAAGCTTTGCGCCAATTTGCCGCGAAAGAACCTTTTGCGGTTGCGGTTAATGGTCAGTTTATCCCGCGTAGTCAGTGTGATACATGCTTACTTAACGAAGGCGATAGCATTGAATTACTATCACCAATTCAAGGTGGCTAATATGAGTAGCGCAATATCAGATAGTTTTAGTATTTATAGTGAGCAGTTCACTAGTCGGTTATTAATTGGTTCGGCATTGTATCCGTCACCTGCGATTATGGCAGACTCGATTGTAGCCTCTGGCGCGCAGGTGGTTACTGTGTCATTACGACGTCAACAAAGTGTCGCCGCAGGGGATGACTTTTGGCAATTGATCAAAGATACTGGGTTAAAAATATTACCCAATACAGCGGGTTGTCACAGTGTTAAGGAAGCCGTCACGCTCGCGCAAATGTGCCGCGAAGTATTTGCCACCGATTGGATCAAGCTAGAGTTGATTGGCGATGACTATAACCTGCAACCGGATCCGTTTGCATTACTTGAGGCAACTAAAATACTGCTAGCCGCAGGTTTTAAGGTGTTACCTTATTGCACTGACGATTTAGTATTATGTCAACGTTTGGCTGATGCTGGGTGTGAAGTGTTAATGCCGTGGGGAGCGCCGATTGGCACGGGTAAAGGGTTATTAAATCAATATAATTTAAAAACTATTCGGGAACGCTTACCCGATACCACATTGATTGTTGATGCTGGCCTTGGTTTGCCATCACACGCCTGCCAAGCGCTTGAATTAGGTTATGATGCGGTGTTATTAAATTCGGCTATTGCAGGTGCGGGTTGCCCTGTTACCATGAGTCATGCATTTAAAGCAGCCGTTGATGCGGGTCGTTTTGCTTACCGAGCAAAGGCGATGCCAGAAAAAGACGTCGCTGCGCCATCTACGCCTACTATGGGTATGCCTTTTTGGCATCAAGAATAAAAATTAGGAAATACGTAACTATGAATCATGTTGTTTGGACAATTGCTGGCTCTGACTCTGGCGGTGGTGCAGGTATTCAGGCGGATATTAAAGCGATGCAAAGTTTTGGCGTGCATGGTTGCACAGCCATCACCGCATTGACTGCGCAAAACAGCTTAGGGGTTGAAGCACTTAACCCGATTTCAACCGACGTTATTGAGTCGCAATTACTCGCCCTTGAAAGCGACATGAAAGCCCGTGTTATCAAAATTGGTATGCTGGCCAATGTGCAGCAAATTCAATTGATCAGTGAACATTTAAAACATTATAAAGCCACTTGGCCGGTTGCGCCTTTGGTTGTATATGATCCGGTGGCCATTGCCAGTAGTGGTGACTTACTCACCGAAGAAGATACGGTTAGCGCAATTAAAGAATGCTTATTACCGCTGGTGGATGTGATCACCCCAAATACCCATGAAACTCAGTTATTGACCGGCGTGTATTTAATTGGCCCCAGTGCCGTTATTGAGGCAGCCGAAAAGCTGCAAAGTTGGGGCGCAAAAGCGGTGTTGATCAAAGGTGGTCATTGGGATTACCCAAGTGGTTATTGTATTGATTACTGCTGTGATGGTAGCGCTGATGGTAGTAATGAATATTGGCTTGGTAATGAAAAAATTCAAACGCCGCACAGTCACGGTACCGGTTGTAGTATGGCGTCGGTAATAGCAGCCTGTTTAGCGAAAGATTACCCATTAAAAGATGCTTTTATCTTAGCGAAAGCGTATATCAACCAAGGTTTAAAAGCGGCTGTGCGCTATGGTGAAGGGATTGGCCCTGTGGCACAAACGAGCTTTCCAGAAAACCTTGCCGATTACCCACAAGTAATAGAAGCGGGTAGTTGGCTTGGTGATGAACTGGACTTTGAGCAACCCAACGAATTTACTATGGCGGCAGGCTTTACTGAATGTGAAAGTAAGCAGCTTGGTTTGTATGCAGTAGTTGATACGCTAGATTGGTTAGAAAAGTGCTTAGCGCAAGGGGTTAAAACCGTGCAGCTAAGAATGAAAAATGGCAGTGAAACCGAGCTTGAACAAGCGGTCGCAGCGGCGGTCACACTTGGTAAAAAGTATGACGGCAACGTGTATATAAATGACCATTGGCAATTAGCCATTAAGCATGGCGCTTATGGCGTTCACTTAGGGCAAGAGGATTTGCTCGACGCTAACTTGGTTGCAATTAAAGAATCTGGCATGCGGTTAGGGCTCTCTACTCACGGTTTTTACGAAATGCTACGCGCTCATAATTACCGCCCGAGTTATATGGCGTTTGGCGCTATTTACCCAACCACCACCAAAGATATGACTGGGCAAATTCAAGGGCTTGAAAAGTTAAAACACTTTGTGCCGCTAATGCAAGATTACCCAACCGTCGCCATTGGCGGTATTGACTTAGCGCGTGCTAGTGAAGTTGCGGCAACGGGGGTGGGTAGTGTTGCGGTGGTGAGAGCAATCACAGAGTCTGCTGATTATCAGCAAGCCATCGCCGATTTACAAAGTGCTATAGGTCATTAAATAATGGTTGAGTTATCAGACAAAGAGCAGCTGCGTTATAGCCGTCATTTAATGCTCAAAGAAGTGGGGCTTGAAGGGCAGTTAAAATTAAAAGCAGCGCATATTGTGGTAGTTGGCGCGGGTGGCTTAGGCAGCCCCGCATTGCTGTATTTAGCTGCGGCTGGTATTGGCGAATTAACCTTGTTAGATGACGACAAAGTTGAGCTTTCAAACTTACAGCGCCAAGTGCTCTATAAAGTAAATCACTTAGGGCAAAATAAAGTCAGTGCTGCGGGTAAAGTATTAAGCAGCTTAAATAATCAAATCAAGATCAACACAGTTAGCGCCAAACTAAGCGCTGATAATGCCCAGCAAATGTTTTCTGGCGCAACCTTAGTCGTTGATTGCAGCGATAACTTTAGCACTCGTTATGTGGTTAATAAGCAATGCTTAGCTCTGGGTATTCCACTGGTGTCGGGGGCGGCAATAGCGAGCGAAGGGCAGCTGATGTGTTTTGATTTTCGCCAGCCACAGAGCCCTTGTTACGGTTGCTTATTTGGCAAGCAACCACAACAGCAAACGCTTAATTGCAGTAATACAGGCGTGCTAAGTCCGCTGTTAGGTGTGATAGGTTCAATGCAGGCATTATTGGCGGTTAACATCGTGCTTGGCCATCACCAAGGGGGTCAATTTATTCGTTTTGATGCGCTAAGTTTAGCGCAGCAGCAGTTTCAATTAACTAAAGCGCCGGGGTGCTCAGAGTGTGATGCAGAAATCGATTAAATAAAAAACGCGGAATGACTTTAGCCTTTCCGCGTTTTTAGTTAAATCTAGTCGCTAACTAATCAATCATCAATCTTAGCGAACCGTGTGCCCATGCGGGTTACTGTGCCAGGTTTTTGATCTTCAAGGATCTCTGCTTTATTTGCACCCCAAGCTAAAATAACTGTCGAGCCAAGCTTAAAGCGACCCATCTCCGCACCTTTTTTCAGGGTAATGGCGTTTTCACCTGAGGTTGGGTAATTCCAGCTAAATACATCTTTACCCGCTGGTGGTGTTACTGTGCCTGCCCAAATAGTTTCAATGCTGGCAACAATCATCGCACCGACTAATACCATGGCAAGCGGGCCAATTTCAGTGTCAAAAATGGCTACTACACGTTCGTTACGAGCGAATAGATTAGGTACATTTTGCGCGGTAAGTGGGTTTACAGAGAATAAATCACCGGGTACATAAATCATTTTGCTCAAGGTGCCATCAATTGGCATATGAATGCGATGATAGTCTTTTGGCGCTAAGTAAATCGTTGCAAAGTCACCACCTAAAAATGGCGCTGTATCTTGCTCTGAGCCGCCAAGTAGTGCTTGCAAGCTGTAGTTATGGCCTTTAGCTTGAATAAGCTGACCTTCAACAATCGGGCCTAATTGGCTAATTGCACCATCTACTGGATGTGCAATGATGTCACTATCCATTGTTAATGGCCGTACGCCGTCTTTTAGTGGACGAGTAAAAAATTCATTAAAGGTTTTATAATGAGCAGGGTCGCTATATTGCGCTTCGCTCATATCAATTTTATATTGTTTAATGAATAGTTTGATCAAGGTTGTGGTTAATGCACCGGCTTTTGCTGCGGCTAATTTACCTACCATGCGCGATACAAAGTGCTTTGGCATTGCATACTGCATTGCGATTTTGAATTTATCTAAACTCACTGACTTCTTCCTAATTTATACGCGCGGAGCACGAGCTCCGGCACGGCCATCGGCCATTGTTTCTAAAATTCTGTGGTAACTATCAAACCGTAGCTGCGAAATATCACCTTCATCAACTGCTTGGCGAATTATACAACCTGGATCGTTTAAATGCTTGCAGTCTCTAAAGCGGCAACCGCCAATAAACTCACGAAATTCTTTAAAGCACCAAGTAACGCGCTCTACATCTAAATGCCACAAGCCAAACTCACGAATACCAGGGGAATCAATTAAATTACCGCCTGAAGGTAAGTGATGAAGTCGTGACACGGTTGTTGTGTGTTGGCCAAGACCACTGTTTTCAGAGACTTCTTTCGTGAGTATTTCGGCATCAGGTAACACGGTATTCACTAAGGTTGATTTACCCACACCACTTTGACCAACAAAAATACTGTTTTTATCAACTAAGGTTTCTTTTAGTGCATCAATGCCGTAACCGCTTTTATTACTGACTAGTAATACTTGATAATTAAGAGACCTATAAATATCCAGAATTTTGTTGATATTAGCTAGTCCAGACTCATCAATTAAATCTATTTTATTGAGCACTAAAATAGGCTCTATACCCATGTCTTCACAGGCAATTAAATAACGGTCGATAATGCTTGGCGTAAATTCAGGTAATACTGCTGACACCATTAGAATTTGGTCAATGTTGGCAGCTATGACTTTTACCCCATCGTAAAAATCAGGGCGGGTTAGTTGTGAGCGACGCTCGTGCATGGCTTCGATCACACCGGCTAAATCACCTTCACTGACTTTGGCACGGCGAAATTGCACTTCGTCACCACAGACAATGCCTTTAACAGTACGGCGAATATTACAACGTAGTACATCACCGTTATCGGTTTCGATGTCAGCATGTTGACCAAATCGACTGATCACCACGGCATTTTCCGCAGCACCTAAATTATCAATTTGCCATTGCGTTGATGTACCTTTAGTCGAGGCAGTATCAGCGTTAGACAAGCGCTTTTGGTGATTGGCCTTGATCCGGCGGGATTGGCCTTTACTTAATTTCTTCTGTTTTGCCACTTTTGGCCCATAACTTAGTTAAATGTCGTGCTTTTTGAAAAAAAAGCTTTAGGTCGACTGATGATACTAATATGATATAATTAAATGCGTTGGATCTAAAGGAAAGTACCGCTTAGGTAATTATGTCTTTTCATAAATCAAATCTTATCTGGCTCGACCTTGAAATGACAGGTCTTGAACCAGCCACAGATAAAATACTCGAAATTGCGACTGTTGTCACCGACAGTGCGTTAAACATCTTGGCTGAAGGGCCAACTATTGCTATTCATCAAAGTGATGAGCTACTTGATAGCATGGATGAATGGTGTACCAATCAACATGGTCAGTCAGGGTTAACCGCCCGTTGTAAAGCAAGCACATTCACAGAGCAAGATGCTGTAGAGCAAACGTTAGCATTTTTAAAGCAATGGGTTCCTGCGGGCGCTTCACCTATGTGTGGTAACTCAATTGGCCAAGATAGACGCTTTATGAATAAATACATGCGTGAGCTTGAAGATTATTTTCATTATCGTAATTTAGATGTCAGTACCATTAAAGAACTTGCACGACGCTGGAAACCAGATGTGTTAGCGCAAGTGAATAAAAAAGGCTCACACCTTGCCTTGGACGATATCAAAGATTCCATCATGGAATTAAAAGTCTACCAAGAAAAATTCTTTAATTTGTAAAAAAACACTTGCAAACACATCGGATTATTGTAGAATCCTGCCCCGCTTAAGACGATAACCCCCGCGGGGTTAGTGTGTTTGAGCACAAGTTAAAGATTCAAGAAGAAAGGTTAAAGGAACGAGGTTTAATATTGATAGAACCTAGAACCTAGAACCTAGAACCTAGAACCTAGAACCTAGAACCTAGAACCTAGAACCTAGAACCTAGAACCTAGAACC
>NZ_DRGM01000052.1 GCF_011050055.1 Pseudoalteromonas prydzensis
AAATTAATTAAAAGTCAGCTAGTTCGCACCTTGCAGTGGTGTTAGCTAACAGGTAACATAGCCGCCTTTTTCTTCATAGACGAGACATACATGAATTTTTCCTTAGGTCAGCGTTGGATCAGTGATACAGAGTCAGATTTAGGATTAGGCACAGTGGTTGCCCTTGAAGGCCGTCAGGTCAGCATTTTATTTCCCGCCAGTGGCGAAAACCGTGTTTATTCAATGCTAGAAGCACCGGTTACCCGCGTGGCATTTAATCCTGGCGATGTGATCAAAAGCGTTGAAGAATGGGAACTTACAGTCGAGTCAATTGAACCTATCGGTGATTTACTTTGTTATCACGGTACCCGTGTTGATAACGGTGAACAAGCACAATTAAAAGAAACCTTTTTAGATCACTTTATTAAATTTAATAAACCACAAGACCGCTTATTTGCCGGCCAAGTTGACCGCTTTGATCGCTACACCTTGCGCTATCAAACATGGCAACATCAGTTTGCACGTGAACAATCGCCGATTAAAGGTTTGATTGGTCAGCGCGCAAGCTTAATTCCGCATCAGCTTTATATTGCACAAGAAGTGGGTAAACGTTTTGCGCCACGCGTATTACTTTCTGATGAAGTAGGCCTTGGTAAAACCATTGAAGCGGGGATGATTTTACATCAACAAATTATTAGTGGCCGTGCCAGTCGCGTACTTATCGTGGTGCCTGAAAACCTACAGCACCAATGGTTAGTCGAAATGCTACGTCGCTTTAATTTACACTTTTCGATTTTTGACGAAGAGCGTTGTGATGAAGCGTTTGCTGATTCACCCAATGTATTCGACACCGAACAATTAGTACTAACTAGCCTTGAGTTTTTAACCAAGAAAAAACGCTGGTTTGAACAAGCCACCATGGCTGATTGGGACTTACTGATTGTTGATGAAGCGCATCATTTAAGTATTACCAACGGAAAACCAAGCACTGAATATCAACGCATGGCTGAACTAAGCCAAGATATCCCAGGCCTAATATTACTTACCGCAACGCCAGATCAACTTGGTCACCGCAGTCACTTTGCGCGCCTGCAATTACTCGACCCAGATCGCTTTTATGATTACGATGCCTTTGTTGCAGAAGAAAGTAATTATAAGCATGTGGCAGAGGCGGCAAATCAATTACTGCAACAGCAAGCACTGGATGACAACGCCAAAGCCACGTTGATTGAGCTGTTAAAAGAAACCGACATCAGTAAGGTGCTAGAACAAGCACAAAATGGCGATACCGCGGCCCGTAAAGAGATCTTAGCCATGTTATTAGATCGCCATGGCACAGGGCGTATTTTATTTAGAAATAGCCGTAGCGGCATTGACGGCTACCCTAGCCGTAAACTGCACGCTTACCCGATGGCAATGCCAAAGCAATATAAAACGGCAATTTCAGTGTTAGGTAATATCAGCGGCATTCAAAATGCAGAGCTTAGTGCGCAACGTGCCCTGTTCCCTGAAAAAATATTTCAAGAATTTGAAGGTGAAAGCGCCAGCTGGGGCCAATTTGATCCGCGCGTTGATTGGTTGATCGACACCCTAAAAACCCTAAAACGCGAAAAAGTGCTACTGATCTGTGCTAAAGCCGAAACCGCCATCAGCCTCGAGCAAATCCTGCGTGAGCGCGAAGCAATCAAAGCATCCGTGTTCCATGAAGGCATGACCATTATTGAGCGCGATCGCGCCGCCGCGTTCTTTGCTGATGAATACGACAACGCACAAATATTACTGTGCTCAGAGATTGGCTCAGAAGGTCGTAACTTCCAGTTTGCGCATCACTTAGTGTTATTTGATTTACCACTGAACCCAGATTTACTTGAGCAACGTATTGGTCGCCTTGACCGTATTGGCCAAACTCAAGATATCAACATTCATGTACCGTACTTTGAAAACAGCGCACAAGAGGTATTACTGCGTTGGTACAACGAAGGCTTAGATGCCTTTGAAACCACCTCAAGCACCGGCCAATTATTATACAAAGAGTTCAAAGACGAACTACTTGAGTTTATTGCCGCCCATAACTGTGATGAAGACGAGCTTGAGCCATTACTAGAGCAAGTAGCCGCTCAAAATGCAGTACTGCGTAAGCAAATGGAAAGCGGTCGTGACCGTTTACTTGAGTTACACTCATCAGGCCAAGGTGCAGCAGACTCGCTGGTTGTCGATATTGAAAAACTAGACAACCAGTTTGAACTACCAAGCTATATGATCAACGTGTTTGATACCTTTGGCGTTAGCCAAGAAGATAAAGGTGAAAATACCATTATCTTAAAACCGACTGAGCATATGCTAAACCCGTCATTCCCAAGTTTAAAAGACGACGGCATGACTGTAACGTTTGACCGTGATACAGCATTAGCACAAGAAGATGTACACTTTATTAGCTGGGATCACCCAATGGTGCAAGGCACCTTAGACATGATCTGTGATGATGATTTTGGTACAGCCTCTGTCGCACTGCTTAAAAACAAAAAGTTACCGCCGGGTACCTTCTTTGTTGAGCTAATTTACGTAGCGGCAGCCATGGCACCAAAAGCACTGCAAGTAGGGCGTTTTTTACCACCGACGCCAATTCGTATTTTATTAGATAAAGCCAGCAACAACTTAGCTGATAACGTCGGTTTTGATGGTTTTAATCAGCAGCTTTCTGCGGTAGGCCGTCAAACAGCCAGTAAACTAGCTGGGGCATTACAAAGTGCGATTCACCCAATGCTTAAAACAGCGCAAGATATGGCACAAACCAAGCTAGAAGTTATTCGAGCAACGGCTCTTGAGCAAATGCAACAATCTCTCTGTGAAGAGCAAGCACGTTTAGCGGCGTTGAAACAGATCAACCCTAATATCCGTGAAGAAGAGCTGACCTTCTACGACAAGCAACGCACAGAGCTAACAAGTTATATCGGCAAAGCACAGTTGCAGTTAGATGCCATTCGCTTAATTGTGGTATCGCATTGATTTGAGCTTTAAGTTGTAAGCGGTAAGTTTTAAGTTTTCAAAGCGCGGTGTATTAATTTACAGCGCGCTTTTTTATTGCCGTGCAGGATATGAGTTTGTAGCAAGTTTACCTCGCGACAATGAGATTACTTTCGCGGTGACAAGCCACTCGCCTACAAGTAATGTAAGCATCGCGCTCCTGTAGGTCGTCATTTATGGCGACAAACCTATTTTTCCATATAATGACAGGAGGCGCTTCGCGCTACACAGAGAAGAAAAAACGCAACGGGCTTCGAGTAACGAGCTGCGAATACACCCTAGAACCTTTTATTACCTCTCTAAAGTGCAGCGCCTCTTAACCTCTTTGTGAATAAATATAATTACGCGGGGGAAACCGAGTTACTCAGGTCTGCCTTTATTGCGCTTGCCTAATAAATACGCATCGCGAAATTTCATAAAATGCTGCTCAAGCTTAGTTGCCGCGTCAGTCTCCCCTGCCAGCGCTAACACCATAATTGCCACTTCAGCGGTGCCAAGTTGATGGGCATGCGGTGCTACGCGTAGCCGATAATCAGAGAGTTTATCTGCGGTGATTGAGAGGACTGGCAGCGCATCTAAATAAGGGCTTTTGCGGATCATTTTTTTCGCTTCACGCCATGTGCCATCTAAAAAGATAAACAAGGGACGTTTATTTGGCTGCGCTTGTACATCGGTAATAACGCGTGCGGTATCGTCAACATCAGTGGCGGGGAAAATCACCATAGGTTGATATTGCGGGTCATTTAATAAAGCCAGAAGCTTAGCGTCAGGTTCGGTTCTGTCCCAACGAAAGGCATGATTATCAGGGACTATTTCAGCAATCAACCGCCCGGTATTAGAAGGTTTAAAGCTTTCATTATGATACATCAGCATACAAACCGCAGCATCACATTGTGCCTGCTCTACACCGTCACAAATACAATAATGTTTTGCAATTAAGCATTGCTCACAACGATCCATTTTCCCGCCACGGGCATTAAACTCTCGGCGAGATTCGCTAATTTGCTGAGCGCGCAAGGCAAGTACTGAATTAGAAGAGCGGTTAGTCACGTGGTTTATCACCTAAAAAAGTACCTAAAAATTGATCGGCGCGTATTGTAGCTAAAATCTGTGGGAATAGATATCAGCTATCAGCTATCAGCTATCAGCTATCAGCTATCAGCTATCAGCTATCAGCTATCAGCTATCAGCTATCAGCTATCAGCTACAAACTTTGCCCAGTTCAACTTACGTGTCAAGAAGGCTTATCTTTAGCTGACGGCTGACGGCTGACGGCTGACGGCTGACGGCTGACGGCAATTAAAAACAAAAAACCCAAGCCGAGGCTTGGGTTTTTAAACAATTAACTAAAAGAACTTACTTCTTCTTTTTAACTGCTTTTTTGTTTGGTAAATCAGTGATCGAACCTTCAAAGATTTCAGCAGCAAGGCCGATTGATTCGTTCAATGTTGGGTGAGCGTGAATAGTAAGTGCTAAGTCTTCGCCATCTGCGCCCATTTCAACCGCTAGACCGATTTCACCCAGCATTTCGCCTGCGTTGATACCAACCATAGCGCCACCGATAATACGGCCACTTTCTTTATCAAAGATAAGTTTAGTTTGACCTTCAGTACGAGCCGAGGCAATGGCACGACCTGATGCAGCCCACGGGAATACCGCAGTTTCGATGCTTAAGCCTTGCTCTTTTGCTTCTTTCTCAGTTACACCAACCCAAGCGATTTCTGGATCAGTATACGCGATTGAAGGAATGCATTTAGGGTCAAAGAAGTGTTTTTGACCTGAGATAACTTCAGCAGCAACGTGTGCTTCGTGAACTGCTTTGTGTGCAAGCATAGGTTGGCCAACAATGTCACCGATCGCGAAGATGTGATCAACATTTGTTTTAAGCTGCTTATCAACATTGATAAAGCCACGCTCATCAACGTTAACGCCCGCTTTGTCAGCATCAAGTAGTTTACCGTTTGGTGTACGACCAACAGCAACTAGTACTTTGTCATAACGTACTGGCTCTGCCGGTGCATTTTTACCTTCAAACGTTACATATAAGCCGTCGTCTTTTGCTTCAACGCCAGTTACTTTAGTAGACAACATTACGTTGAACTTTTTGCTCACGTATTTTTGATAAATCTTGATGATGTCTTTATCAGCTGCTGGTACTAGTTGGTCAGCAAATTCAACTACGTCGATTGCAGAACCTAGTGCACGGTATACAGTGCCCATTTCAAGACCAATGATACCACCACCTAA
>NZ_DRGM01000053.1 GCF_011050055.1 Pseudoalteromonas prydzensis
ATGTTGACAATGTTGATATAGATTTTTCCAGCTATGCTCGAAATAGCGTTAATGATGACGGCAGTTATACCGTAACTGAGCTACCTGCTATTAAAGAGGAACTTGCCACTAGCTTACTGCAATTTGCTAATAGTTCGAATCTAGAATACGACTTTAGTAATGCAGATAGCCGGTTTGGTCTCTCGCAATGGAGTTTTAGCTTTTTAGTTGATGATGCTCAAGAAAGCCGCTTTGACTGGATTATCCATAGTGGTATTCGAGGTCAAATACCTGATTTATCTTTTGGTGATGTTTTTCCTGAGCCTCAAGATGAAATTATACTCGAGGAGTTAGGGCTCTTTTTGTATGGTTATGCAGGTAATGCAACAGATAAGGCAACATATACGCAATTATTAGAAACAATCTCAGCGGGTGGACATTTAACTAAACCTGAATTTAGCAATTATGTTTATTTAAATATTTTGGCAAAGCTTGATTAAACAGCGATTAGGAGCAAGCTTTTTTAGCTTGGTCCTGATTCTTTTTTTAGCTATACCAATTGGGTTAAGTTACTGGCCATTTATAGCGACAGATAAATACAGTGATAACAAAGCAGAAATTTTGACATGTAGTTGTTCTCGGCAATTGCTCCTGCATTGCTCTACCTCCTGCATCCATGCAGTCGTACATGAGAAATTACTAACGCTGTTAGCGCTTTATTTAGCCCGCTAGCATGGTTAAATATTTAAGTCGATTGGTATTAGATACTTAGTGTTAAGTATTGGCGTTATCAACCGATTTCAGTTAGAAATGATAAAAGTTAAGCATATGAAAATTCAATATAGCATTCCAACAATTATACTTACTTTATTGCTGTGTGGTTGCCAAGCTACTCATAATCCAATTCCTAAAAACTATCAGGGGGACCGTGCTAACCTTGCTGACAGCTACCACACTACAGCTAAAAGTTCGGGCAAATTTTTCTACTTGAGTGCAGTTGGTGGTAAACGAGTATACAGCGCTCTTTCGGCATCTAATCAAGCCAGTTATGGTAATGGTATGCTATTAACTGCTGTAGGGTTTAGTCGTGATTTACCAGCCGAACCTTTGCTCTTAACGCTTGTGGGGCAGGTTCATCATGCTGCGCCAGTGAATTATATGTTTAATGCGGGTAGTAACTATTTAGTCGAAGGTGACATTAAATTTACACCCCAGTCAGGTGAAAACTACACTGTAAAAGGTTACTTGAGTGAGAGTTATTCGGCTGTGTGGCTGGCTTCAAGCGATGGCAAACAAGCTTCGGATGCAATTGTACTTGAAGGTGATCCCGATAAGGAATCAGCGAAGTTAAAGGCACTATCTGCCGGTGCTGTTGTTATTCCTGCGTACGCTAAAACGAATGTTAAACCAACTATCCAGCAAGCTAACGTAGCAGCTGAAAGTAGCCGTGAATATGGTGATAATCCTTTAGCTAATATAGACCAAGGCACAAGTGCTAAGTTGTTAATTGAAAGAATGGGCGAGCCGGAACATATAAAAATAATTGAAACAAACTTTTTTAGTAAAGCCCCTGAAACTCATATTTATCATTATAAAGATATCGGCAGCGTCGAAATGATCAAATCGGTTGCTGATAGAAACTTATATTCGCAGCGCACTTTTTTAGTTACAAGTGATGAAGGTCAGCAGTTTACTAATGTGATTGCCAAAGCAAATGGTGTTGAAACTCAGTTAATTGGTAAGAAGTTTTTTAATATTGGAGTGTATGACATCAACTATCTCGATGCTTTAGCTACAAAAGTTTGGGAAAATAAGTTTACTGAAGATAGGCGTATGCTTGATGGCATAGCTTGGTATTGTCGTATCATCTCTAACTCAGGAACTTCACGCTATCAGGATTTTCTATCATCCATTGATAATGATGACAATATATCTTCAAAATTACGAGGACATTGCAACAAGGCAAAAAAACAGATTGATAAACTTAAATTGGCTAAAGTAGAACAGTTTAAACCTTTATGAGCTTTCAATACACTATGACAGGGTTAGCTTTACGCATTTTCTAACCCTGTTCTATTTTAGTTTTTCATTATTTAATGGGGTATGACGTAGCAAAATATTCTTGCGTTTACAGCTTAAAAATAGTGTTTGTTAGCCAGCGATTGCAGGATACCAGTTAGCTAACACTACACCAAACAAGCCCACCAAAAATATAATGGATATCAACATCATTAAAGCTGCGGTGGCGATTGTAATCACCTTATTAGATGTTTTGCCCGCATATACCTAACCAGCTCAGCAATGAGCAGCGGCATAACATATGAGCAGATGCTAACAGCTAACACGGTTGGTCCTGTAAATGTTGCAGTATCAACCCCGAGTGAGCCAAACGTTAAAAACCACGCAAAAATCATCAGTCTAAAAAATAGCACCCCGTTTGCTGCAAGGTATAAGCGAATTGCCCATATTTTATGCGAATTTATATTACGCTTTCTTGCAGCTAACACCGCTAATATACTTGATAAAATAACCATACCACCACCAAACATTGTTAGGCTATGCATTAGCAGGTTACCTACGGTGCCTCTGACAATCATAAGATACATTCCAGCAATTGAAATGGTACAAGCTAACAGTACGAATACGCGGCCGTTATAGCGATGAAACGTGGGATATTTTGCTCTAAGTGCGGGTATTAATTGCAAACTCCCGCCGATTATCATTACCACGGCAAGTAATACATGCGTTGCATACATTAAATTACCAGTGGGGTCGCTCGCAACATAGGCAGTATTGTTAAGGCGGCTCCAACCAGATAACCCGGTTGTTATACCTGTGAGGGCATATCCGAAAATAAGATAAGTTATAAAGCAGCCTTGTGCCATCAGTAAGCAAATAAACCATATCTTTTTACTGTTTTCGAGGAGCTTATTTGGGGTTGTTTTCATTTTTTTCATTAGTATGTAATTTCCAGTAAGTCTTTTCAATAGCCCAAATATAAAGACTTGCAGGGCGGTTTCTTATCAAATTTGAAATTTGAGTAACGATATATGGTAAGTTTTAGAATTAATTAACTTCTGCAGACACATTCCCTAACAAAGTCTTTTTGCTAACTGGAAAGTTACTTTGTACTATGTTGGATAGGCAAGTATGTACGTCAGGTTAAAAGCGCACTGTTATGCAAAATACGTCTCCTTATTTTCTGCTAATTTTTGTTTGTATGAGCTTAATGCTTTTAAACGCACTTAAAAAAGATAAGCAGCTTGTTCATTATTTATTTGTCATATTTTGTGGCTCGCTGTGTATGGTAGGGGCGCAAAAAATTAGTGCACCAAGCTTGGGTGAGTATCAGTACTTTATTGGTTTGTTTACTTGTGCAACGTGTAATGCTTCATGGTTAATATCACGGGCTTTATTTCGTGAGCATAACCCTATTTCACGCAGACATGTGGCAGTTGCTGCAACCATCGCGCTTTTGATCATGTTTAATCAAACATGGCACTATTTAGTTAGCCTTGACCCGCAACCTCTTTCTACCAGTCATATAATGTGGCGATTAAAACAAGGCATGAATGAAATAACAGGTTTACTTTCATCGTGCATTTTAGTGCTTTCTTTTTGGGAGTCGATGAAAGGTTTCAATAGCAAAACACACGCTCAAAAAGTGCAATCTGTGATTTTTGCAAGTGCGTACTTTTTAGCTGTTGTTAATGCCAGTGTATTACCTGCATTTATATTTAGCCCTGCGGAAATTGAGCTATATAACCCGCTAATTATCACTTCTTCTGCGCTGTTAATTGTATTTGCAATGCAAACAGTTATGACTCTGCAAGCAAGTAGCTCAAACAAGCAAACGCTACCTCATAATGATGAGAATGAGGTTGGTTTTGATAGTGATGAAGCAAAGCATCTTAGTAATAACACTCTTCATCAAGAGCAAGTACCACCTGAGTTGATAGCTGGTATTTCTGAACTGATAAACGAACAGCAACTATTCTTACAATCGAATCTTAAAATTTCAGATTTTGCGCAAGCGCTGATGGTGCCGGAATATAAAATTAGTCGAGCTATTCGATATCATTATAAGGTTGCTAACTTTAATCTTTTTATTAATCAATACCGTGTAAATTATGCAAAGGTGTTATTAGCAAGTAAGCAAGCTAAAGAATGGAGTATTTTGAGTATTGCACTTGAGAGCGGCTTTTCGTCTCTTGCGACTTTTAATCGCGTGTTTAAAAGCATTGTAGGGAGTATTCCCAATGAATATCGAAAACAAAATAGTGACTATCAAAGTCCGATCCTTGCAGGGCTGGTTGAATAAGTTAGTTTTATATTTGGTATTTGGCGCTGCCACCTAGGCTATTTGTAGTCCTTGAATGTAAACTCGCTGGTCACTTAAATGTGATGATAAACTCACTTCCTGTGTCGGAGCTGTTTAGTGTGTAATCAATTGCTAAATGCTCGCATAAACGCTTTACTATGTTCAGCCCCATACCTAGCCCTTGGCTGTTACCTCCTTTTACGCCCGCTTCAAAAATGTGCTGCTGTACGTGGGGGCTGATACCTTCGCCACTATCACGAATTATTTCAATGATGCCTGAGTGAGTGTATTTGAAGGCATTACCGATCAAATTATTTAATAAAATTAGCAGAGGCGTTTCAGCAATCGGCGCCATCTGTTGTGGCTTAACGTTGACGATTAATTTGACATTTTTACCGGCCAAATAACTGTGCTGTTGTAAAATACAGTGTTCAATAAGGGGTAATATTCGTGTTTGAGCTGGTTGATTAGTCTCTTCTCGTGCCAAAGCAAGCAAGGTTGTTAAGCTTTGCTCTATTTGTTTTTGGGCTTGTTCAACTCGAGCGATTAAATCTGTTTGTTTCTCAGTAAGAGTGGTTTTTTTTAAGAGTGTGATTGCGCCTTGGCTGATCGTAACTGGTGTACGTAATTCATGGGAAATATCTCTAGTGAAGAGCTGCTCGCGTTTGATAAATGCATGTATACGCGTTAACGCTTGTTCAAGCGCGTTGGCAAAGGTACCAATTTCACTGCTTTTAAAATGCTTTGCAAACCCAGTAGGTAATTGATCGACCGGTGCTTGTTCAATAATCGTGATTAACTCATCAAGGGGTTTTAATAAACGTTTGGCAACAAGGTAGGCTGCAACGCCCATCAAAATAGCAATTACGGTAACGAACGCAAATATCACTAATAAGTAAGAGAGCAGTTCATTTTTAGCACTGCTGACAAATAACTGATTGCTAACATTTGCTAGTAAATAGCCATGCTTAAACTGTTTTAAATGGAAATGTTCACCATTTCCTAGAGGAATTTCAGTCCGATCAGGATACAGAGTCAAATACTGTTTTATATCAGGAGGAAGTTCAGAGTACTCGGCATAAAATATAACAAAGTCGAGCCGAGGGTTTACTGCTTGTCCTTGCTCAATTTGTTGGCTAATGGCTTGGCTTTCAATATCAATAAATGCGTTAAAAAAGTGGTCTTCAACGTAATATGCAAACACAAAACTCATCAGGCCATAAATCACACTGATCAGCAAGGTAAGGGCAACAAAGAAACTAATGATTTGTGTGCGAAGTTGGTTTTTTTTCATTCGCTGAACTCACTTGGGATATCTAAGCAAAAGCCAATTCCATGTATTGTTTTAATAAGTGGATTTGCAAAAGGCTTATCGGTCATTTTACGTAATTGATAAAGATGTGATCGCAGAGCATCAGAATCAGTATGATCATCCCCCCAAATTTTGTCACATAGTTCAGATCGGCTTACAACGGTGGGGTGAGCTTGCATTAAAATGCTCAATATTTGCAATGGGATCGGCTGCAACTTTAAAGGATGACCTTCTCGAGTAACTTGTTTTCTTTGGTAATCTAATTGTAGTGGCCCAACGTTAAGGTTTGATTGTATAGGTTGCAGATAGCGCTTTGCCAGCGCATTGCAGCGTAACCATAGTTCCTCTAAATCAAAAGGTTTGGTGAGGTAGTCATCTGCGCCAAGTCCAAATCCTTCTCGTTTATCAGCTAATGAATCTCGCGCTGTCATCATGATGATGGGTGTATATCTCTCTGCGCGTTGGCGTAACTGTTTGCAAACACTTAAGCCATCCAGTTTAGGCAGCATAATGTCAAGAATGATGCAGTCATAGTTTTGTGTAATGGCGAGCTCTAAACCGAGCTCGCCATTGTCAGCAAAGTCCATAATAGCCCTATATTGCTCAAAGTAATCAGCAATATTGAGGCTAATCTCAGGGTTATCTTCGATGACTAACACTTTTAGTTCTTTATTCAGCATTTTTACAGCCAGTCAGTCAAATTATCAACATAGTTTGAAGGCAGGATATGGCCACTGTCAAAGCGAAAATGTTTTTTATTTTCGCTAGGTATCAGATTGAATAGCAGGCTGTTTTGTTTTTTATTCGCATACTCGTCATCATCAGCGGTAAATAACCAAACTTTGTTGTTAGCTAAACCGTTTAATACATTTTTAGGTGCAACCAGTGCTGTTTTATCATCTAAATGAGGTGGTACAATGGCTGCTACGTTCTTGATACGACGGTCGATACCTGCAAGCAATAAGCTTACTTGCCCACCCATACTGTACCCTGCAACATTGATTTGTGATTTATCAAATTGTGGTTGCTCGGTTAGCCAATCAATTAGGATACGATGATCTTTCACCGTGTTAGTTATAAAGGCTTCATAAGGGACTTTTTTTCCAAAATAATTTAAATCTATCATCATGTTACGAATTGAGTAGTCAGGATCTTTACGCAGGCCATGATTACGAGCATCGATAGCAATTACTGCATATCCTTGGCCAAGTGCTTGTTGGGTTATTTTATCAACAGATGTGATTGTTGGACGTGTTTTAAAGCTATCTTGAAACCATCTTATTTGACTACGGCCTAATGCATGTATACCAATTAAAACTGGGATCGGTTGCTCTGTATTAGCATAAGATGGTGGATACTTGATACGGCCATTTACCGTTTGACCATCAAAGCTTTGATAAGTGAATTCGTAATAATTATCTTCAATTTTAGTTTGCTGCCATTGTAAATCATTAGGTACTTGGTAAGCATAATGTGCTTGGATCTGCTCAGAGCTCATTTGATAAGGAGTAAGCGAGAAATGAGAAAACCACCCCGCACCTGCAAGTAGTATAATGGTTACAATAATAAGCAAATAACGGACGATGGTATTTTTAATTAATAGCATAGAATTAACCTTTTTTATTTTGTTAGACAAAAATAACAACGCAGGTGTGAAATGGATGTGAAAAACACTCAACTTTTTAGTAACCTTAACCTAGCTTTTTTAAGCACCATGCAGCAGTACTTTGTTTATGCAAAATAACTAACAGAAACATCACAAAAAAGCGTCTGCCAACTCAATGTGAGTATTAACCGAAATTGCGGTATCATTTGTGCTATATGAACTATCGCCGAGACTACCTTGAACTACTTAGCTCACCTTTATTTAGCAAAACCCACAGCTGACTCGCACTTTGGCAATTTGCTTGGTGACTTTGGTGGTCACCGATATTTAAACTACATGCCTGTGACAGTTAAAAATGCGCTAGATAATCATTATTTAGTCGATAAATTCACAGATACCCATCCTTTAGTTAAAGAAGCTAAACAGTACTTTTCGCCTAAACGTAGGCGCTTTGCGGGTGTGGCTATTGATGTACTGTTTGATCATTTTCTTATTCAGCATTGGCAACGCTTTAACGAGCAACCTTTAAATGATTTTAAGCAAACCAGCTATCAGCTTTTGAATAAACGTATAATTGTTATGCCACCTCGCATGCAGCATGTTGTAAAGCACATGACAGAAAACGATTGGTTTAAAGAATACGAAACCATTGAAGGGGTGGGGCTGGCTCTTGATAATATAGCCAAGCGCATTCGTTTTATTAACCACTTTACTGGTGCTGCTGAGGATATAGCACGTCATTACACTGAACTCGATGCTGTTTTCTTAGCGTTTTTTCCTGAGTTGATTAAGCATGTTAAGCAACGAGGCCTTGAAAGCACTTAAGTGAGCATGGTTTGTAATAATTTTAAATTTTAATCGCTAATTTTGCTCAGACTTTAAGTTTAGTTTTGCATACTTTTTTTGTTGTTAGTTCACTTTTGTGAACATTGCATTAGGTTCGGGATGTTTTATATCTCTTTAGTGTACTTTTTGTTATTTAAGTTTACTTTAGTGTACTTTTTATCTTGTAGATATATTATAGTTTTGGTTCACTTCTATGAACGATTAATTTAAATAGTTGAAGGTAATGAGTAGCTTCAACTATTTGAAACAAAAGATATTAACCTCTTGCAAGAAATTGCACGGTTAGAGTTTTCATATTCTAACCATGATGAAACTTTTCCGTTGTCTGATATTAGGGATCGCGTTAATCAATATTGCAAAGATAATAACATCACGATAGATACCTTTTTTGATATTGTGCTTGTGCGACAAGATAATAATCATCATCACAATTAATGGATTTCCTTAATGGCTGGCGTAGGGCGTTTTATTTCAATAGAAACTTTTGCAGCAATCATCACCTGGGCGGTTGTGAGTGGCTCAGCAATATGGTTAATGCTGCAGTCTGATGGGTTTTCCGTTTTGGACTTAAGCGCCGTTGTTGTTTGCTTTTTAATTTTTATTAGCTGCTTTTTAATTGCCAATGCCGACTATGAAGTACGTTTAAATACGTTGTTAAAGCGTGGGTTGTTATTTGCTCAATATGCCGCTTTACTGATAGTAGCAATCTTTGTTCCTTATACCTACATTGCGATTTTAAGTACCATTTGGTGTGCTCAGTTGCCGTATTTTATGCGCTTAAGTTACGCCATTTGTTTATCGTTTTTATGTTTGCTGCCACTGTTTTTAATTTTCAGCTTTTATTGGCATCAAGAAGGTAGCTTGTTAACTGGCATACTGTTTTGGACATTTAATTTGTTTGCACTGGTGGTAATGAATAGCACACGTAAAGAGAGTGTCGCCCGTGAACAGTCTGATGCACTAAATCGAGAGTTAATTGCTACGCAAACACTGTTAAATGAAGCCGCAAAACAGGCTGAAAGAGTCCGCATTGCACGTAATATTCATGACCTTTTAGGTCATCATTTAACCGCTTTGACTATTAATCTACAAGTTGCTTATCGTACTGCTGAAGGCCCTGTGCAAGACAATATTAAGCAATGCCATGATCTGTCTAAATTATTATTAAGCGATGTGCGGGAGGCTGTGTCAGAAATCCGTGAAAAATCAGCAATTGAAATCACGCAGACATTACAAGCACTCGTCAGTAATGTTCCTCAGCTCACTATTCACTTGAATATTGTTGATGACATCATGATAAATGATGTAAAAACAGCTGATACACTACTACGGTGTACGCAAGAGTGCGTGACTAATACACTCAAACATAGCCAAGCGAGTGAGCTTACGATTAACCTTA
>NZ_DRGM01000054.1 GCF_011050055.1 Pseudoalteromonas prydzensis
CACTACCAAATTGGGGCTGGCTTACCGCGACGGCCGTCAATGTATCATCCGCATCCTCATCACTGGCCGTACTGAGCAAGCCATCACCCGCGGTGACAACTAAATTAGCCGCTTCATCAAGATTAAAGCTGAAATCTTGCCCTACCGGCGCATCGTTGGTGTTGGTTACTTCTAATGTAAACGGCGTTAAACTGGCGCTATCCGTACCATCGTTAACACTGATAGTAATAGTCGCGTAACTGCCTACATCCTCGTTTTCTGGCGTGCCCGACAATTCACCCGTGCTGGTGTCAAAGCTCGCCCAGCTTGGTTTGTTAATGATGCTGAAGGTATGGGTATCACCTGTATCGCTGTCTGTTAGTGTGGGTATAAAACTATACGCTGCATCTTCAGCTGTTGTTGTACTTGGTGAGCCACTTAATACCGGTGCGACATTGTATTTTTTAGTTACTGTGGCAGTTACTGCTGCACTGGCATTACCTGCGGTGTCTGTCACTATTGCTGAGAACGTTAACACTCCCTCAGCCAATGTTGTAACATCGATACTAGTAATTTGCTGCGTCACAGCACTGATCGTTGCGTTACCAGTAACAGCATTACTGCCATCACTTACCTGGTAACTAAGCGAGCCACTTCCTTCAAGCCCAGTAAAACTAACACTCATTGTAGATTCGTTATCTGCGTTAATTAAGCTTTGATCAACGCTAACTGCATGCCCGGTTGGGGTGGTATTATCTAAAGTAATTGAGCTGGTCGCCGCTGGCGATGTATTCCCTGCGCTGTCAGTTTGCGTTACCGATACAGTTAAGGTGCCATTATTAAGTGCACTTATATCTAATTCATTGCCGTTAAGCGTCCAATTACCACCACTACCAGCTGTAACCGTGGCATTTACACCACCAATATCAACATTAACTGTTGCGTTCACTTCTGCACCGGAGCCGGTGATCAATACACTATCATCTTCACTAGCGTTAACTATGCCATCGGCTTCGATTGGGGTATTAATAGTAACAACTGACGGTGCCGTGTTATCCAAGGTTATGGTAGTCGTTGCCGCAGCAGAAATATTACCCGCGCTGTCAGTTTGCGTTGCTGATACCGTTAACGTGCCATTATTTAATGCACTGATATCCAACTCATTGCCACTGAGACTCCAATTACCGCTGCTATCAGCTGTCACGGTGACATTTACACCACCAATATCAACCTTAACTGCGGCGCCTGATTCTGCTCCTGAGCCTACAATTAATACCGCATTATCTTCAGCAGCATTGACAATGCCATCAACGGCAATCGGCGTTGTGATAGTCAATGCATTTGGCGCTTGATTATCCAACGTAATTGTTGTGGTCGCCGCAGTTGAGATGTTACCTGCCGTATCACTTTGTGTGGCGCTGACGCTAAGCGTGCCATTATTAAAGCTGCTGACATCAAACTCACTACCACTGATAGTCCATGCCCCAGAGCCATCTGCCGTCACACTGCGCGATTGGTTATTCGCGCCATCGCTAATGGTCACATTAACGCTGGCATTGGCTTCTGCACCGGAGCCGGTGAGCAATACACTGTCATCTTCGAGCGCATTGATTAGGCCATCAACCTCAATCGGGGTGGCAATCGTCAAGGCATTCGGTGCTGCGTTATCTAACATCACTGAGGTGCTGGCTGCACTGGAGGTGTTACCCGCCGCATCACTTTGTGTGGCGCTGACGGTGAGTGTGCCGTTATTAAAGCTGCTGACATCAAACTCACTACCACTGATAGTCCATGTACCTGCGCCATCGGCCGTCACGGTGCGCGATTGGTTATTCGCGCCATCGCTGATAGTCACACTAACACTGGCATTGGCTTCTGCATCGGAGCCGGTGATCAATACACTGTCATCTTCGAGCGCATTGATTAGGCCATCAACCTCAATCGGAGTGGCGATCGCCAAAGCACTCGGTGCGGCGTTATCTAAAATCACTGCGGTGCTGGCAGCACTGGAAGTGTTACCCGCCGTGTCAGTTTGTGTAGCGCTGACGGTGAGCGTGCCGTTATTAAAGCTGCTAACATCAAATTCGCTGCCACTGATAGTCCATGCCCCAGCGCCATCGGCCGTCACAGTACGTGATAAGTTATTCGCGCCATCGCTGATGATCACACTAACGCTGGCATTGGCTTCCGCACCGGAGCCGGTGATCAATACACTGTCATCTTCTACGGCATTGATTAGGCCATCAACTTCAATCGGGGTGGCGATCGTCAAGGCACTCGGTGCGGCGTTATCTAAAATCACTGCGGTGCTGGCAGCACTGGAAGTATTACCCGCCGTATCACTTTGTGTGGCGCTGACGGTGAGCGTGCCGTTATTAAAGCTGCTGACATCAAACTCGCTACCACTGATAGTCCATGCCCCAGCGCCATCAGCCGTCACAGTACGTGATAAGTTATTCGCGCCATCGCTGATGGTCACATTAACCGTAGCGCCAGAGTCAGCGCCGCTACCTTGTATAAGCACATGCGCATCTTCTACAGCATTGATCCGACCATCTACTTCAATCGGGGTGGTAATGCTCGGTGCACTCACGTTAGTGTCAATGGTTATTGTAGTACTGGTGCCATTGGTAGTATTACCGGCAGAGTCCGTCGCGCGTGCCACAATGGTATGCGAGCCACTCGTCATTGCTGGGCTTACTGTGATACTCCACACCCCACCAATAACAACAGCACTGCCTATTGAGCCATCAACACTTGAAATTAGGGTAATGGTGTCGCCGGTAGTGCCTGTGCCTGTAAAGGTAGGTGTAGTATTATTGGTTATATTATCTGTATTCGAGGAGCCGCTATCACTTGCTGCTGATAGATCGGCTGCGCTAGGCGCGCTCGGCGCGGTGGTGTCTATTGTCACGGTAAGTGCGCTTGAGCTACTACTTACATTACTTGCCGAGTCTGTTGCTTTTGCTGAAATAGCATGGTCTAAACCGGCAGTTAACGTGCTAGTGGTAATTTGCCAATTACCATCAGTCGCTACGCCTGACCCTATTACAGTTGCTCCTGCACCAACTTGATCGCTGTAGAGTGTAACCGTTGAGCCACTCTCGGCAGTGCCACTAAATGTTGGCGTGGTATCGTTGGTAATATTATCCGTATCAGATGGTCCTGTATCAGAAAGCGCATTTAAATCAGGGGTCGATGGTGCACTTGGCGCAACATTATCATTTACCGTTATAGTAAACGCTTTTTGGAAAGTTGTTGTTGCATCGTTACTTTGTACGCACACAATATAATTTCCTGCACTAAGTGCAGCTTGTGTTTGCACTAAGGTGCCACTGATCTGAAAACTACTATTGTTTGTGTCAGCACTACATGTACCACTTACACTTGCGCCAGAGCTTACAAACGTATAACTATGGCTGTCGCTAGTATCTACATCTGAGGTAGTAAGTGCCCCTATATTAGCACCAGGCCCAGTTGATGATTGATTTATACTTGCCGATGAGAGTGAAATATCCGTTGGGGCATCATTTTGCCCAGTAATACTCACTATCGCTTGATTTGTACCCGCGCTGTTTGCTATTCCATCATTAAATACATAATCCAAAGTCACGGATGATGGTGGTGATTCTGAACTATTTTGATAGGTAATACTTTGCAAAACTGAGTCAACAATGGCAGATGTAGCATTAGCATTAAAGGTCAGTACCAAGGTACCAGAGGAATTACTGGTTACCGCTCCGACTGTGGTCGAATTATAAGTAAACGTATTGCCCTCAATTAGCGCGCCCAATAAGTTATTGTTCGCAAAAACATCTTCAGTACTCGCCCCACCGTTTCGAGTAATGGTTAAACTAGCATTATTATAATTACCAATTGCGCCATTAAGGGCATCGAGCTCAGTATCAGCAATAGTTACATCTGAGTCGATAACAATCGCAGAGCCATTTTCAGTAAAGGTCGCACCGCCATTCAAACTACTAAATACGGGAGCACTATTTGGCTCAACAAAAGTGATTATGGTATCACTACCACTGTCAGCAACGCTAAAAGCCAAACTTGAGCCTGGTGAATTAGTTAACGAGAGTGTAAGTTCAGAAATATTAAAATCGGTGGCATCTGTATCAACTTCTAATGTGCTAGCGCCATTAAATCGCACATTTGCACTTGAAAGCCCTGTTACACCAGTAATCGTTAAGGTATCGCCTACGGCTAGATCGGTGATGGTATCCCCTGATAATTGTGCTGCACTGCCAACAAAATTATCGTTACCTGCATTGCCCGTCATCGAATCAGTACCACCGCCAGGGCGGATGGTATCTGCGCCGCTACCGCCAACGAAAGTATCATCACCATTAAAATCGCTGGCCGTAATCGTCAATATGTCACTGGCAAAGGCTGAAGCATTTATTGATAGGGCCGCAGTAATTTCACCGCCACTCGCATTTGACACTGATACTGCTTGACCATTGGCATTAAAGTTGTCAGTCAAGGTTATCGTGGCATTATTGTTAGTTCCTATTGCCACGCCTTCCACAGCAGACACTGAGGTATTGGTAAAATCAAACGACCCACCATCCATAAGTTTCAGTGCTTCAGTCCCCGCACTACCCGTTATAGCAGTGCTAAAGTTACCAATATTATCCGCATCAATAGCCACTGTTGCACCACTAGCTAACGAAAGAGTGCCTATATTTAAAAATCCACCGCCACTAATGTCTGCACCATCAGTTACTTGTACTTGGTCGGCAACACTATTTTCGCCAATTAACATACCCGTATATGCACTGCTGCCAATTGCAAAAGTAATCGCGTCGGTTGACGAACCAGCGGTTACATTAGTGGTACCTGTTGATACGGTGATCGTTCTGGTATTTGTGCTGTCATCAGCTACAGCGTAGCTTTCAATGCCAGTTAACGTTGTAAAATCACCATCACCGGTGATAGTAATAGTTTCTGAACCTGGCGCTGTTATGGTGCCCGTAAAGCTGCCATGCTGGCTGGCCGTCATCGACACTGACGCGCCCGAAGCGAGTGTTAAGTTAGTCACATTACTAATCGTGGCATTACTAATGTTTGCGCCGCTACTCATAGACAATGTATCAGCAACACTATTTTCGCCGGTAATTGTTCCCGTATAAGCTAGTGTGCCAATATCAAAAGTGATGGCATCAGTTACAGAGCTAGCGGTTACTGAGTGCCCCGCTGCGCTAATAGAGACAGTACGCGCGTTAGTACTATCGTCATTTAATGTGTAGTTTTCAATTGCTGATACAGTAGCGAAATCACCGTCACCCAAAATAGCGAGCGTCTCATTACCACTGCCTGATACAGTGCCTGAGAACAATGCGAGCTGAGATGCAGCAATACTTGCTGAACCGCCACTTGCTACAGTAAAGTTTTCAAAGCCGCTAATTGTGGCGCCAGAAATATTGCCACCACTACCAATAGATAACGTATCAGTGCCGGTGTTGCCTGCTAAAATACCGGTTGCGGTAAGTGAGCCAACATTGAGGGTATCGTCCCCGCTGCTACCAGTAAGATTTTGCCCCGCAGCACCAAGGGTGAATGTATTTGCCACAGATAAAACATACGTTTCAATCGCACTGTTGCCTGTTAGTCCATCCGTTGCTGAGCTGATGGTTATCGTTTCTGTGCCTGGTGCTGTAAACGTTGTAAAACTATCGTGCTGCGCCTCGGTCATCAATACACTCGCACCACTGGCAAGCGTTAACGATTCAAAGGCAGAAATTGTTGCACCGCTGAGATCAGCACCAGAGTCGGCCTGTAATATATCGGTACCCGCAGCGCCATTCAATGTACCGGTTACCGTGAAGGCATTAATATTAACGGTATCATCTGCGCTGCTGCCAGTTACATTTTGCGCTGCACTGCCAAGCGTAAAGGTCATCGCTGCGCCAAGCACATAGCTTTCAATATCAGCATCACCAGTGAGCGCTTGATCGCCATCAGCACTAGCAATAGTAAACTGATTTGTACCAACACCATTTATGGTCGTGAAACTGTCATGCTGCGTTTCACTTAATGTCAATGAGCCATTGTTATATGGCGTTAAGGTTTCAAAAGCGCTCAAACTGGCAAAGCCAGTTAAGTCGGCGTCATTAACAACAACAAGCTCATCCGTGCCGCTGCCGCCATCAGCCGTTGACCCTGCAATATGCGCTGCATTGCTAATATTTAATGTTTCATTATCGTCACTAAACGTAATAGCAGGGCTTAAATTTATGCCGTTTAAGGTGCTAAATCCAGCAGCGACAGAACTCGCTGAAGTAATATTTGCAACCGAAATGGTCGCTGTACGACTGGCACTATTTACAGTGCCATCATTAATAACAACTGACACTGTACGCGCTGTGGTATTAGGTGTTGCACTGGTATTGTTATACGTTATTGCTTGTAAAAAGGTCGTCACTTGTGCAACGGTTGCCGAAGCCGCCGTTATCGAAATTGTATCTTGCAGAGTAATGTCTGAAGCACCTGATATACCGCCAAGTGCATTTTGCGCAGCAGCCGATACACTAAGCCCTTCTGACGCGCCATCTTGATCGTTGGTTAATGTAACCGTGATTGTTGTTATTGTATCCGCATCACTATCAGTTGCACTAGCGCTGGGCGCGATATTCACAGCACCGCTGCCTTCAGAAAACGAAACTGAACTATCTGTACCTGCCAGCACACCATTTAAATCAACTTCAGGGGCTGAATTTGCCGGAACTGCAGATAGGTTGTTTATGGCAAGATTGTCAATTTTCAGCCAGTCAAGAGTTGAATTATCATTATAAGAAACTTTTATCCACTTTATTCCCGTAAACAACGCACCAGAAGCATTTACTGTCTCGCCACTACGGTTCGGTAAATTCCCAGTGTTTGCTTCACCTCCTTTATCCGTTGTTAGCCGTATGACTTTATTAACGCCACTTGAGTTATAAACATCTAAACTAGATAAATTAAACGTTTCGTTATTTGTGAAATATATTTTGCTATATGTCTGATCTGACGATGACGAACTTGTACCGACGTAAACATAGCCCGCTGAAAAACTATATAAATCTTGCCCCCCACTAGCTCCAGACTTAATTTTTATGCTGTAACTGGTGTCCGGTATTTGGTAACTCTTACTATTCGCGTACCCAGTAGGTAAACCACCAAATCTCAACGTAGCATCAACAGCCAATACATCTGAAAAATCAATCAGAGCGAGTTCTGAAAATGGCCGGTTAGCAAAATCGATATCTCCTTTGACGACTTCTAAGTCCCAATCACCACCTTTACTACTATTACCGGTTAAATCATTAGAAGCGGCAACATCTAAATCCGTTGCTTGATTAAATAGCGTTAAAAACTGCTCACCCTGCGTATCTTTGCCAACATCACAGCCGTAAAAAAATACATCACCACCGGATCTTATAGCACCTTTAAATACACGCATAAATTGTGCATTTGTTTCAACCACCGCGGTATTGATTGTACTGTTACCTAGTTGCACCTCACCACTGCGACCATGTGAGAAGATACTCACACTTTGTAAATCGCGATAACCCCCAAGTAACTCTTCTAGTTGCTTAATACCCGACTCATCTGCCCGTAGCTCTACAATCTCAGTGGAACTATACCGTTGTTTATAAAGTAAGTTTTTATCAGGAACTGCAGCATCAATAATGATCAAATGCTTAATTGCATTGGCACTTTCGATTACCAAGTCATTTTCAGCTGACGCTTGCGATTGCTCACTTATCACCTTAGCAGTTGTGATCTGGCTAGGCTTGGGCATGCTTACGCTGTGTTGAGGTTGCGCTGGTAATTGCACATATTCACTTGCAGCAACATTAGCCGGTTGAATAAGCCCTAAGGCAGAACCTACAAAGATAGAAATTGGTGACAAAGAGAAGTGCAGCATTGGTTTAGTCCTCTAACCATATTGTATAAAGCGACGTTTTAGTACTACTTGTTGTTTAAAACGTTACGGTGCTTTTTGAGTGATCAAGCTTGCGCTACTGCCTTGAGGATCTAACCAAAAAGCCATATCACTGTATTTTTTAAATAACTCAGGGGGCAGCACCGTTTTTCGGCCAGTGAATTCCACTTTTTGCTTCACTGCATGCAGGCCTTCTGCCCCCAAATGTTTATCGAACTCACTGGCGTTATAGGTGACATTTTCAAAATCATGTTGATAACTAGGCAAACCTAAAAACTGATAGATCAGCGCCAAGCTATTTTCTGGTTTACTCACCAGCAAGTCATAATCGAGCAACAACAATTGCTTTGAAAACTCACCATAAAAACCTTCTTTTAACGCAGCCCATGCACTGCCAAATGGACCAAGATTAGAAGCAATATGCTCACAGCGGGTATACACGTTTTGCCGCGATGCTGGGGAATATATACGGCTAAATTCAAGACTGTTTTTTCTGTAGATGCGCTCAAAACTGTCCATTACCCACGCAGGGTTTCTCACCAAGCAAATCACCTTAAAGTCATTGCCAAATAAAGTGTTTAATAAATTAAGCTTTGCGGTCCATTGCCTGTTAGTATCAAAAACAATTTGCTTTTCAACATCCTGATAATAGCCAGAGCAAATAGCACGGCATATATTCAGCCGCTGTACTGCATTAATACTCGTGGCAAATTCACTCCCAGAGCCCATTTGCTCCAGCAGGTTAGTAATAAAGCCTGCCACTGGCGTTGACATATCAGCGTGAAAATCGGGGTTTTGCCGTAATATACTAGCCAGTAATGTTGAGCCAGATCTTGGTAAACCCGCGATAAAATGATAGTGATGCTGCATAAATAATTAATTCCGACTCGGGAATATCCCAAACAAGGCAATCACATAATTCATTGCGATATATGGCGTACGAATATCCATTGATTGATTGCCACCAGGTAAAGATGTTGTGCCTTGCAAGCTATTAGCTGGCAGGGTTAACGCAACATTTGCTTGTGCTGGGATATCAAATGAATTGACCGTAACATTGCCCAGACTCAGTAAGGACGATGGCGCTGTTTGGTATATTAGCTCTTGCTTATCAGGGCCACCACCAGCGACAACCGTTGCCAACGCGGCTCCAGCTGTAGGCTCACCCGTATCTGCATTTTGCGCTGTCGCAATGTTTGCAGCACCTGTCACACCAGTTATGGTTTGTCCTGGAATACTGACAGAGACTGACTGTGCTGAACTTGGCAATGACACCATACCTTGCATAGCTGGCAAATTAGTCGGCAAAATATGTACTGATTCACTGCCGCCTTTTTGACCAAGCCTATACTCACTCAAACCAGGTCCTCGGCCAAAACCAATCGGTGCTCGCCCTCTAATATCAGGTAACGCCATCGTGGTACGACCATCACCACCATAGATTGTGCCAATAATGGAAAAAAGTGCCGTGTTAGAGCTAATAGCCAATAACTGCCCTTCACACATAGCCCAGTTTCTAGGGGCAAAATTCCCTGCAAATATCTCAACATCGCCAATAAACGGTTCCGCACTCATAATTTATTTCCTCTCAAAATTTATATAATTACAATTGCATTCCAGCCGAAATATTCGCTAAAGATGCAAACCGATAACCCGTCACACAACCAAACTGACAAGAAACAATATCCAATGCCACAGCACCTTGTTTTGTTTGTACAACCAAGCCTGCAGATTTGCTAATAGTTAAAATCGTACCAGCGGGCTCAAAAAATAGTTTTTCTTCAACAAATGACGCTTGCAACACATTAATTTCTCCCAACTTAGTTGTGAGAATAAAGCCACCATACAGCGGATTACCAGCCCTAGCAGCAGCCACAAAATCGCTGGCGCTATGCGCCACACAAGATAATGTTAAATCGTTATAGGTCAGTGCGGGCAGGACACACTCTTTAGCGCTATGTGGCTGCCAATTTAATTGCTTAAATTCTGCAAAGAACAGTGCTAGTGTTTGCGCCAACGTAGATGCAACCCGCATCGCAAGACTTTGGTAAGTATCAAATGGATGAATCGCAATACTTTGTTGTAGCGTTTGTGCTTGGTTTTCGCCATTGCCAGTAAGCCTCTGCACTGTGATAGATAAATCGTCTTGCTGTGTTCTAACTTGCCAATATAACGTTTCTACCCATTGGTAATTTGCATCTGTTTGCAAAAAAACACCGTATGCATGACCATGAAAAAAGTTAATTATAGTGTCGCTCAATGGCGCTGCTGTAACACAGCTTATTGCCATCGTTGCTTGCCATTGATCAAGTTGAGCAAGCAACTGAACATCACTGTTCCAAGCAACAAATGCTATGTTGAACGCTTCACACTGCACCCGTAATTGTTCCGATTCACTTTGTACTTGGGCATTTTCATGTGCCACAAAAACCACGGCTACCAACAACTTACTTTGCAATAAAAAATCTACTGTGGGCATAGATAAGCAACTAGAAGTAAATAGCACTACCTTGTTAGTTTGCTCCATAACTCACCTGCTGCTCGGCTTTTGTTGGTAAAAACCCTGTCAAACCAGTAAGTTTGTAATAAAAAGTAATCTTGTCTGTTGAACTAAGTAATAAATCATCAGCTGTGGCGCTTTGCGGTTCAAAATCAATACATACATTAAGAAAGGGCAATGGATGAGTAATACCTGATTGGTACTGAGTTAACCAATGTTCGTTATAAGTCATCACCTCAGCGTAGAGCACAAGGACTCGCTTACTTGCATCTTCTGTGCTTGCAGGGATAGCCAAGGTATTACAACGTGCGACCTGTTGCTCACCAAGCTTAATAATATCAAGCGTCAGTAAGGTATGTCGGTCAAGTGTTAACACATTACCAAGCTCAATTCTTTCGCTTAGGATGTCGCTGTTAGGTGCACTCTTTATTTTTTCATTATGTGGCTGCTGCTGCCACTGCTCAACAAACTCTCGCTGACACTTTACTAACGCCGCGTTAACCTTGGTTTTACACGGCAACATTACACCATGGTTACTTAACTGCCTAGCAAAGTTTTTACAAATATTCAAATGTGCTTCTTTTGAGAAACCATGTTGGAATGCTTCGGCAAGAAAAATATCAAATGGCTGACTCCCTTTAAACAACACCGCGTCGGCGTGATATACACCTTCAAAATATGCACTCAGTTGTAGCTCATTAATTAACACTTTAAGTGATTGAATAGCCCCAGGTTGAATATCAATTAAAGAAACTCGCACTGTTTTAGGTGAGATAATGTGTTGCTGATCCATATAGAGTAAAATTGGTAGCAACAGTGGCGCAAAAGGACCACACGCTGGATAGGCTATATTTATTTGCGGACTGCGTTGTAATAAATCCCCGATTAGTTCAAACACTGCTTTATAAAAAATACTATTTCTATGTACATCTTTTATCGTTGTTGTGCAGTTTAAAACCGACATCACTAAACCATGCTCATTAATAAATTGATCTGTCATTTGAGCTTCAGTTAATTGCGCTTTAGCGAGAGTTTTTATAGCTTGGTTATAAGCATCAACAAACAATTTCTCCCTAACGGAGCTACAACTACTCGTGGTAACAGCCTGCTTTGCAATCGCTAAAAATGATTGCTGTAATGTTTGCCCCGTCACCGTAGGTTGATTGAGCGCGCTAATTTGATTTCGCAGTGCTTGATTAAGCAATCCTGTAACTACTGGCTGCTCAGTCATATACGTTGTGGATGCTTGTTGATATTGATTATTTAACACAAAACGCTCCTTTACTAACTGACTTCAGCTGCATTGACTGATGCACCGAGCAAGTTATAAATCCACTGATTAGCAACACAATCAACAACCAAGTTTATTCTTGGCAATTGACCTTTGTTTTTAACGCTATGAACCGCATCAGCATTAATATACCAACACGTATTCGCCACCATTGGCACTTGTTGACCATCAACACAAAACTCAACATCGGCAGAGCACGCTAAGCAAAAGTGAATTCGTATCTGAGCCGATTTTTCAATACTCAAACCGATGTCACGATGTGGTTTAATAGATGAATGTGGATGCAAACGCATCAAACGTGCAGATAAAATGTCACATTTCAAACTGCCAAGCAGGCTTTTGAAAGCAGGGAGATAAGTTAAGTTTGGACCATTAACCCAAGCACATTCAGGCTCTAACATAAAGGATTGGAGTATAGGGTGCCCATCAACATACTCTTTAGGTACATTCAGCGGCAATACATCCCATTTCCCTTGATAGTCATTTTCGTTGACATGATCGACCCAACAACATTGCTCAGCAACTAACAAATCCTCAGCGAGTTTAAACTCCCCAAACGGAATTGATAATTGAGCATATGCAACAGACTGGGTTATCATTTTTACACTCCCTGTTTTAGGTAAGCAGCCAATACTGATACAGCATAGACCAATAACCTATAAATAAAACATTACAGCGCATTACACGGTGACTTTTTGTGTATAGTAAATAGCCCATTTGTGCATTAAGCTTACCAATTAAAGCACATCCACTTTGGAGGTTTTCTTTGCGTATTAATGATTTAACACAGCAGCAATTAACACTTATTAGTATCGACTTAGCGCAATTAAGATTAATAGCCGATTTAACACTTGCGCCTACTATGCCTTACTTTGCTGAAAAACCTTATCCTATTGGCCGCTGTAGAGAAATAAGAGACGAGGTATTTACATTATTACAAGCACAACTGCCGCACACACAAAAACCAGGGCTCAGCTTATTAAAAGATCTCATTGCCCAAGGCAATCCTTTACAAAAAGCATGGGGCTCACTGCGGGATGAGTATTTTCAAAACGCATTTATTATCGGTACTTGGTATATTGATGTTGCTAACGACACCGTAAATGCCAATAAACCCAGAGTAGAGATTTTGCCTTTAGCGACATCAAACTTTACCCCAATTAAAGATTTTACTCAGTTTGTCACAATAGCCCGTAGCTATTGGAAAGTTGCAGTGTATAGAAATGATGTATGCCCAGCACTTGCGCCTTATATGCCACTTTTATGTGTGGGCGATAACGGTACTAGCTGGCTCGGAGCCGCAAACGACGACATGCTAAACATCGCAATACACAGCCAATTTACCCAATCAAAAACAATATTAAAAGATCTGCCAAGCCCACCAGTAGAGATAATACAACGCTGGCAATCACTGTTATTAAACTTCACTCACGACCCCTTATTAACAACAAAAGGAGATGCAATCACCTTTTGTGATGAATACAGTAAAAAGTTACAACACCCCGATCTAGCACACAGGGATGCCGCTGTGATTGCCTATTCATCGTTACCAAAGTCAGTGTAATTATAGTATCAGTGCAACACTCATTGTAATGACGTGTAATAGAAAAGCCTGCCCTTGTCCCTATACTCCTTAATGAGTAAAGCAATTAGCTTTTGCTCGCCAACCTATTCAAACAATTTAAGGAGAAATTTATGGCTACATTTAAAGTGAATATCCCAGCAGGTCCTATCTGGGATCAAAAAGATGCTGAAGAAAAAGCACCAGCCGTTGCCGCAGCGCACCAAGGCAAATGGACAGGCGAATGGAATACCGTAGTAGAAAGTCAAATGAGTGTTGTTGAAGTAGAACTTCAAGTGACAAACTCAGGCAGTAACTCATTCAAAACTACTGTATTAGCCGGCCCTCTTTGGAGCAATGACGAAGCTCAAAAAATAGGTGAAACCATCGCCGCTTCATATGGTGCAGAGTTTACTGGTGAATGGAAAACCATCGTCAATGGCGTGATGAGTGTTATTGAAATAGAGTATAAATTCTAACTCCTTAGAATTTATAAAGCGCTATGACACCTGGATTTATAGCGCTTTAACAAATTATTAGCTAGATCGCTTGCAAGCCCTGCCATGCCAACTGCAGCGCAAGTAAGGTTAAAATAGCCCGAAAAATACGTTTAAACTTATCGGTAGAAATACGCTGTAATAACTGCAAACCAAGCCAAGTGCCAAGCGCACCACTGATGATCATTGCCGTAACTAAAGGCAACCACTGCCAAAACGAAAAGCCCACAAAGCCATACAAAATAGCTTTAAAGGTATGTTGCACACTCATACAAGCAGAGAAAGTAGCGGTATATTTTAACTTCTCGTAATTATTAACATACAAACAACTGCCCACTAACGGGCCACTCGCTCCCACAAACATTGATAAAAAGGTTGTCACAGCACCAGCAGCACTGCGCCATAAAGCAGAGGTTTCACGCAACTTTGGCGTCACGCCCCACAATAAATAAAGTACAAACCCCGCCACAACAATTTTCATCAATTCAAGTGGAATACGTGTCACAATAGCCGACGCAGCAAACGCACCAATAATCCCACCAAGTGAAAAGTATACAAACATACTTTTATCAAGGTGCTTAAAAGTCAGCATAAACCTGTTGGCATTTGAACCCAACTGCACTAACCCATGCACCGGAATAACAATACTCATAGGTAATAACGACGCCATCACCACCAACAACATCAACCCGCCACCAGCACCAAAGGCAGCGGAGATCATCGACGTAACAGCCGACAAAATAATAAGCCCAATAACGCTGAACGACGTTAATAAATCGCCAGCTAAAAATTCCATCTAAGACCACTTGGCAAGTAAAACAGAGTAATGACGTTAGCATGAGTAAAAATAAGATGCGAGTACCTAAAGCACCAGTAAAATGAAACGCTTATTACAACAAAGAGCAACATGCCACCAGCTATTCAAACAATAAAACACCTCGCGATAAGCATAAAAAAACCCACCAACTTGATTGCTCAAATTGGTGGGTTTTTAGGGTTTTTAAATCTACGAATTTAAAAACCGATATTGAACTGGGGGAACCCTTAAATCACTATTTTAAAACAACTTTACAATTAACCACTACCCGACACGGTACTATCTGTGATACTAACCATGGTACTAAAATAGATTATCACCATAGTTAAAAAACGCTAGGTATATTAAATCTAATATTTTTTATTAATCTAAATTTCCTGCCAACTTTATCACTTTTTGGTAATCAGGCCATAACCAAATTTTCACGTTACCTGTTTTGTGATTAAAGTTGGAAAAATTACTATCTATTTCAAGAGCTACCTTTTTTATAATTCCATTGCAGTGGCTATAATCTTTACCATGAGCCTTACTATGAGTGCCATAAACTAAATGTTTTTGGGCATCACCCCACGTATCTGGATATTCAATATTATGCTGTACTGAATTATACATATTTAGCTCATATAGTTCAGAAAATACATTTTCATCATGGCTATCTAGCAAAATATTATGTTTGTATAACCTATTATCTATGCATGGCTTGCCATTTTTTCTTTCATCAAAACTTGTACTCTTTAGATCAAATTCTACTATCCCTACCAATAAAGAAAATATATTTACTACCTGAACTTTATTAGAGCTTTGTTCAGCGTATAACGCTCCTCGTAAGCAAGCTTTTAATTTATCAATTAACTGATCAACATCCCTTAAACTCAACTCGTAAGCTTTAGCCACCCATATTATATATTGGTGTATATTGTCTTTTGTATTGTTTGTAATTTTAGGGTAAATGACTACCCTATCAGAATACGGCGTTAAATCTATTTCTTGTAATTTTAAATAGTGCTCGAGATCTGACTCTGCTAATCTAGCTTCTCTATTAAAAAAGCGTTTCAAATAAGTATTCGAGTCAAAATTAGAACCGTAAACTGATTTTATCGACTCTTGCAGCTGCGTAGTATCTGTGGCCACAACAAAAACAAAATTCTTTGTTGTGAAGAAGTGCTTTATAACTTCTAACATTTCTATGGCGTAATTAGGTCTACATCTATCAAGTTCATCAATTAGTACAATCACAGGCAATTCCTTACCGTGAGTTTGCTTAAGCACTTCAGCTAAAAGCCCTAATTCTTTTCTTATACTTTTAATAGCTTCAACTTGCTCTTCATGATCTTTCTTTATACTCGTAAGAAAGTCTTTCGCCGATGCTTCAAATAGAGTTTTCATAATTTCTCTACCCGTTGCAGAATCATCAACTAGATACTTAGTAACCAACCCTGTACCAGCGATAACAGTACCTTTTAGCGCTTTTCCTAAAAAGCCTGTTAGCTTGTCTAAATCAGACCCAATGTTGTGGTTAATTATTGAAAGTTGATTAATTAGCTCGCTAGCAACCACTGATAACGGTATCTCTGAAAAATCACTTTCCCATGCATCAATATAAATAGTCGGATGCCCTTCATTCGTCAGGTGCGTGTACAGACGTCTTAAAAACTCAGTTTTACCAGTTCCCCAAGCACCATTTAAGTTAAGCACAAAGCCGTCGTGCTCTCCCTTAATATAATTAGTTAAAAACTCACCATACTCTTTACGATTGAGCTTACAGTTATCAAACGTATACTCAGTAAGCCACTCTGGATATTTACAATTAATACTCATATATTACTCTCTCCAATAATCACTCACAGAAGCTCTTACATTTTCAATCTCTGGCTGAGAATACCCATTTTTCCCAATAGTTGGATAAAAAACTAAACTAAAAATAACATCTAAAGAATCACCAGAAAATGGCTTATCATCATGATTAGTACCTGAAATGGTCGCGCTCATCTTAATAGATACTTCTTCACCTTCTCTTTCTTCAACCCCAACCACATGAACATCTTCAACAAACTCAAAATAGGCGTTAGTTTCTGCCATTGACCCTGTAACAGAATCCTCATGTAATAATGAATCATAATTATCTGAATCGCCTGCAAACTCATTTGCTAAATCTTTGAACAAGTCATCTGACATAAACCTGATTGTATCTATGTTTTCAAACATTTGAACCAAATGATCAAAAACCTCTTCTGCCGTCACTTTTATTTTTGAATTTTTAATTAACTCAGAAAGAGCTTTGAGAATTGTTAAGTTGCTGTATGCAACACATGAAAGCTCCTCTAACTGAGATAATGAAAATTCATCATCCATTAATAGCTCGTCACTATTTCTATAGCCGAAGCAAATTACTAAGCAATCCATCATAAAATCTATCGGCGCATTTACTTCATCTTCAATAAAAGATTCTGATAAATATTTAAGAAAAACGTAAGCAGTCGGAAACCTTGCGTTTAATATCTCTTGGTGATGATGGGCTTTTGCTCGTTCTTGAGCAAGCTTTTCTCTTTCATCACGCCTTTTTAAGTCATTGAGTCTTAACTCTTCTTGCTCAGCTTCTAACTCTAATTTTTTTTGCTCGGCTATCGTTATCTTTTTCTTAGCTTCTAACTCTTCAAGTTTAAGTTTTTTATCGTTAGCCTCTATTCTTGTTATATCAGCTTTAGCCTCAAACTCTTTTAACTCAGCATCTAACCTTTTTCCTAAGTATGGGTTAGCAGGATCTCCTTTGTATATTACTTCATTCAATTCCGTTTTTTTCTTAGCCTTTATTATATCAATGCCAACAACCTCACTATGTCGCCACTCTTCCGCTCTTTTAAGTAATTTATGACTCAAAACATTCAAATACGGTAAGCCAAACGCGTATGCCAACGCCACTAGCAAAGGCCACAGCCATATGCTTAAATTTGAAAGTCTAATTATTTCTTCGAATGCCAAAAGTCTAACTTCAAGATCCCCTTTCCCCCAAAATAATAAGAGGAAATACTTCCAATTGAATAAAATCCACGCCCCCATAAAAGCGCCTAAAACAGGGCTTGTGATCTTCACTCTATTATCACTAAACCAACCTTTAATTAAATCCTGTACCATTGAAGTTCCTTATAGCCTGCGCTTTTTTAAACCCACTCAACATATCGAATATCACTTGCTGAAATTGTTGGTTTCTTACGGGATCTGACAACAGCTGCATCATTTTAGGCAGTGGTGTCAGCCATTGCTTGAGGTAAATAGCCTAGCATAGCCCTTCAAAAAATTTTTATAGTCTCACTCATTATCGAAATTTATTAACTTAAACGACACAAAATACTATCTAAAAATAAAACTAATTGTTTTTAGAAATATTTATTCGCCCTTTCTATGCTGCTTAGAGACTTACCACATTTTTCAACAAGCTCTGCATTGGTCATATAGCGATCTTTTTTAATAAACCCTAAGATGGCTTTATCAACGTTAGAAAGCTTTAAACCATCATCTAAGTCTTCACTTTCTAACTTTTTAGCCAATCAAGTCAAACAGTTATTAGTTTTGCTATATAAGTCCTGTGCGAACTCCTACATTTTAAACTCAACAGTACTTACCTTACCTGATAACTCATCTTGTACTGTTTTAAATAATTTAATAAGTGTTGAAGTTAAATACGCTTGAAATTTATCCAGTGCTAGAGTGCGATCAAACACGTCAGTGGGTAAGAAGCGCTTCATCTCAGCTATAAATGCATCACTTTTAATAAGTGCTGATAGGCGTTCAATTAAATTAGCAAGCAACACATCAAATTGCTCGAGTTTATAATCTGCGATCTTGCTTTTTACTAAATCCATTTGCAATGTAGCGCCTTGCTGCTGCAACCAGGCGAGGTCCCAAATATCTCGATGCCGAACATATTTTGTTGTCGCAGGTAACGAAATTATTTTATCCGCCATCACTTCGTCTAACGTCTCGGTTAAAATCAGTGCGTCACTATAGCCATCCGGTAAAAAGTCATAATTTGCTTGCAGAGATAATGGCTCCTTTGTATAAGCAGGGATATTAGCAACTTCAAGTTTAATTTTTTGTTTAGGTAAATCCTTTCTCTCGGGAAAAGTAACAACTGCAATCTGCCATTTATCAATGCTTAGTTCGGCATATTTAGGATCTTCTCTTAACTCTTTAGGTTCTTTAACACTGACTTCAAGTCCGTATCTTCCGCCGATATATTTTTCAATACAGGCTTTCATATCAGCCAGCATTACCGAGCTGAAATCTTTGCCACCAGCAAAATCTAAATCTTCACTGAAGCGATTGCCGCCATAACATAACCGTAAACATGTACCTCCTTGAAAAGTTAACTTATCAAGCAGTCCTGCCTTTTCTAAAGCAAATAAAATATCGTAATGTAGAAGCTCTTTTTCTATAACTGCGCGCATGTGCGAAACATTGTCACTTTGCATTGCTTGATTTACTAACTTTGCGAAGTTCTGTTGGTCAATTTTCATAAAGTACGATCCTCCAATTCATCTATATTGACCAAATGCGTATTGCGGCCAACACGTTTTAAATCTCTATAAGCGACTTGTTTGGTGGCTAATCTAAGCGGCCTACCAATTAAATTTGTACCTTCCAGAATATCCATAGGAGCACGTTTTGTATGGGTAAATTCAATGGTCCCAAACGGGGTTTTATACTCTGCCGAGCGCCCTGTTGTCATTACCGTTAAGCGATCAACTGGAATTTGTGAGATAGCTCCAAACTCAGAAAGTGCCGATTCCAAACTGACGTAATTATATTCGCCACGCCTAATCGTTTTGGCAATTTGCTCTAACGTATCACTCCCCTTAGATTGCGCTAGAGTATAGAGGTACACACCATTAATAATACGTACAAGCAAACCATCATCTAACAAACGTTTGATGCCCGCTCGTAGAGTTCGCTCATTGTCTTGATGGAAAATTTTCGAAAGATCTGAATTAGTGAAGATATAACGACCTCGCTTATCGTATTCAGTAAACTTTTTAATAGCTTCAGACTTCTTCAATTCACACCTCAAGTTATCATTATCAACACATAAAAGTGTCATAATTGTAAACTTAAAAACCCGCCATTACAAGTATACAAAAAAGACAAATAATAAGGTCATAATTGTAGACTTAATTATGATAGCTAGAGAGAACCTTTCCTCGCAAAAGTATGCCGTAAAGCATAGCTACACTGCCCTTTTAGTAAATTAATATCCGTTTTATTTACAGCAGTTTATTTGTTCTGGATGTTAGCGGTTAACCTGCCAATACCCCGTTTTTTTAGCGCCAATTCGTTTTATCAACCCTGCTTCTTTTAGAATTTTAATGCGCCTTTCAATTGTTCTTACTGATTTACTAAGCTCATCTGACAATTGCATATGTGTAATATGCGTATTGTTAGTTATTAGCTTAATAATTTCCTTGTCTAGAGCTGTGAGTTTTAAACCGTCATTTAAACCGTCATTTGATGTCGTGTTATTCGCTTCTAAGATTGCGTCATAAATCATCTGCAGCATAAACTCTATAAAAGGAGCGCTATCGGTTTGGTGAGTACTTTGGCGAATCGCTAAATAGTAGGTATCTTGATGTTGGTACACCATACTCTCGACAGGAATATTCACAAACACCGCATGCCACTTAGACAAGATCAATGTTTGCCATAAACGCCCCATTCGTCCGTTACCATCAGAAAAGGGATGAATAAACTCAAATTCATAATGAAATACACAACTAGCAATGAGTGGGTGCACATCACTTTGTTCTAGCCATTGCAGTAAATCTGCCATTAACTTTGCTACACGTTCAGCTTGCGGTGCCATGTGGATAACCTGCTCACCAGACATCACCCCAACACCTTCTTGACGATACATGCGCATCTTTAACTAAACCTTTCATCATCAGCCTATGCGCTGCTAGTAGGTGTTTACTATTTGCTGGTTGCCATTGAGCAAGTGTATCGTAAGTGTTGATTGCATTATGTGCTTCTTGTACTTCTTTAGGTGGTGCAATTACTCGTTTGCCATCGAGTATCGCGGTAATTTGCTGTTGTGTTAGGGTGCTACCTTCAATGGCTAGCGAGCCCTGTACTGTGCGCATTCGATTAACTTTACGCAACCGCAGCAGTTTCTCTTGCTCTTGTTGTATGGTTAACCTTCCTATTTGCTCGCTAATTTGCGCAACTAGGATCAGTATTTTGTTGCTGAGGGTAAAAGGCGGTGTGTATTTAGGCATTATTTATATTCATTACTTAGGTAGTTAAATTGACCTGCGGTTATTAAAATAGCACTTTAAAACTTTATTTGTACAGTAATACCAATCCGCTGTTTTATATAAATGAAAGCCATAAAAAAACCCGCAACTTGATTACTCAAGTTGCGGGTTTTTTAGGGTTTTTAAATCAACGAATTTAAAAACCGATATTGGTGGAGCTGGGGGGATTTGAACCCCCGTCCGAAAAGCCTCGATTGTTACATGTAACCAGTAAAAACAGGTACTTACTTGTAAATCATAAACTTAGTTACTCATAGTATCTTTTAAAGTCTTGTGTAATCTTTTAAGTTTGGGCATTATGTGGACATAATAAATATGCGCGAGTCGCTCTTTTTAGATGGTTCGTATTACTAAAAATGAAACAGGGAGTTTGAAATGCAATTACAAATATTTGAAGGAAGAAAAGGCGAATTTGGCCTTGAAAACTTAACTACTGTAGAAATCAATACTGGCATTTGGTTCTTGGCAAAAGAGGTCTGCCGAGCTTTAGAACTAAAAGACATAAACAGTGCTTTAGGCAGATTAGACCCAGATGAGAAGATTATTTCTCCTATGCCAATTAATGGCGGACAAGAAATAATCATTTCAGAGAGCGGACTATACTCACTCGTTTTTGCGAGCCGAAAACCAACCGCTAAAGAATTTCAACGTTGGATTACCAAGGAAGTAATTCCGACAATACGAAAGACTGGCGGATATGGTCATGCCCAAGCACCAAATTTCATGGTCCGTTTCAATGCTAACTGGTCAAGAGTAGACCAAGGGTACTTCTCCGTAATTAGTGAACTTTTTATACGTTTATACGGCCGTTTCGAGCATGAAGGATATAAAATCCCAGATAAAGCACTAGATGGAAAAGAAATTCGACCAGACGTTAGCGTAGGTCGCTTGTTTTCTACTTATCTGAAAAATAATTATCCCGACGTTGCTGACAACTTCAAAATGTATAGTCATGCTTTTCCAGATGGAAGTGAACATGATGCAAGGCAATACAGTAATGATTTGCTACCAATTTTTATACAGTTTGTGGATACAGATTGGATCCCAAATCAAGCATCACGATATTTTAAAACAAGAGATCCTGTTGCTTTAGAATACTTGCCAAAGCTGCTGACAGCACAGTAACCCAAACATAAGAGACATGGTTAGCTGTTATAAAATTGATAAGAATTTCCGTCTGCTCGTATTATCCATGCAGACGGAAATACCAATCCATAGGAAGTCGCATGTTTGTATTCAAAGTAAAAAAAGGAATCAATCAAGCCATAAAAATCTCTGAAAAAAGTGTTATTGAAGCAACTAAACGCGGGGAACCTTTCTACCAAACTGTTAACGGTAAAAAGCGTCATTACGCATATTGCCCTGTATGTGAGAATCCTGTAATACTGATAAATGTCCATGTTGACAATCAATATATTGATGAAGCAGAAAAAACCTTGTCAATGCACGCTAGACACATAAAATCGGACGTAAGTGGTGTAGGTAAATATAGCCAAGATGCTTATGACAGTTGCCCATACGCTAATCCAAGCTCCTCAAAAAGTAAGGTGAGAAGGCCAAAAGGGACTGTTTCAAATGAATTGCTTTGGTTAATAAAAACCTTTCCTGATGCTATAGATACGGTTATGAGAAGAGATGTTGGAATTTTAGCAAGTGAAACACTTTTTGAAAAAATGCTAACAAACTTCAAAGAAGAAGATGGCCATTTATATAGATATGTCAGCAAACCCAACTTACCTTATTCTTTTATGTATATGGCAGATAGCCAAGATATCCTTTTTGAAAAAACTGACATAAACTACTCATCAGGAAGGGAGCTAAAAAAACTTATTAATGAAAATGCAACTTGGTGCTTTGTCTCTAAGTACGGCACTATATGTAAAAAGAAAAACGCTGAAAAGTACGTACGACTTACTATTCACTTTACAGATTTTGAGATACACGAATTAGACAGCGAAAAATATCAAAAGTTTTCCTTCATCATTACGGAATCATATGGTGGACAAAAAACAGAAATTTTAAAAAAAGAAGTTAAGTTTGATCAGTTTTACTACCTTAATATTATAGAAAAAAGAATGCGTTATATAAATCTAGCCAAAAATATCCTTGGCTATTAAGCCTTGATATAAAAGAGTAAGCTTCCAACTGACTGCCTCGTATCAAGAGGCGTCCAAAAAATTTCTCCTTTGCTTTGAACACAAGAAGCTGCGCATAAAATTAAGATTCATTCAAAAAGAATATTTGTTAGAATTGAATCTTAGGACCTAATCTAATGGCATCCTCTAAATGACTTGGTGCAAAGTGCGCGTAAACCATGGTTTGCTCAATCTTTGCATGGCCAAGTACTTGCTGTAAAACTAAAATGTTACCTCCGTTCATCATAAAATGACTCGCAAAAGTATGCCGTAGGACATGGCTGCACTGTCCCTTTGGCAAATTAATATCCGTTTTATTTACCGCTCTTTCAAACGCCTTTCGACAATCTGCAAATAGTGGCCCTGATTTTTTGGGGATCTCATTAAACAGCTTTTCACTAATTGGTACAGTTCGGTTCTTTTTACCCTTGGTATTAATAAAGGTGATGCGATAGCTATTGCCTGATTTTATAACCTGAGAACCTTTCAAATTACACGCTTCACTTATCCTACAACCTGTAGCTAAACAGATTTTAGACACAATTAAAATATGCGGGTTAGTAGAGCGTTTTAATTCATTTAGCAAAGTAATTATTTCGTCTTCCATTAAAAATGAAAGTTCGGTTTGCTGTAGTTTGAACGGTTTAATTTCAGCTAAAGGATTTGGATATTTTAACTCCCCTACTTCAATTAACTTATTGAACATACTCTTAATTAAAACAAGGTCGTTGTTTGCAGTTTTTGGGCTTATTGGCGTTTCACCCGACATACGTTCACCACGCCATTTAACAAAATCTTTAGCCTGTAAATTCATAGCAATTGGATTGTTTAGCGCTTCACAAATCATTTCTAATTTAGCTAAAGCCCGCTGCGGTGAAGCATAAGTTTGACCATGTACTTTGTACCAAAGCTGGACTAAATCAGATAAGTGACGGCTATCAATTTTTTCTTGTTTCCAAGGCTTATCTTCCGCCTCAGCAATAGTATGATTTACAAATCGTTGCGCCTCGCCACGTGTAGGAAAAACCTTTCTAATCCTTCGGCCATCAGCACCCCAAGGACGAATGTCAACTTTGTAACCACCATCAACTTTTTTGATTGTCATTTAATTTCTCAGGTATAAACATGCGTTTAATATGCAATTTTTTACGCAAGCTTAAACTATTACATACCTAAAACTAAAATGATTTTTCAATACCCTTCATCACAATGACCGCTGTGCTTGTTAATTTATCTTTATTTAAATTAGGTAAAATTCCAAGGTCAACACTCTCAAACAACCCCTCTTTAATTTGTTCAAGCATAACTTTTTTATCAAAAATAGGAGCGTTAATTCCATACAAAATTAAGTCCATAGAAGCACCTTTTTCATTGCATGCCTGAACACATTGAGGGTATGGAATGGACTCTTTTTGAATCATTTGTGTAGCCCAATTCCTTTGTTTTCCAAAATAAATTGATACTTCAGTTAATGTTTTAAAACTATAAATATCTTTAATAGTTTCAATTACTTCTTTGGTACTTTTTAATTTTTTACTCATGAAACACACTCATATTTTCATACCTACCCATTTAAATAAACTTTACATAAATTTAAATAACCAGTATATATAATAAATAACATTTACAGCAAAATGATATAATATAGTACATACATACTATATTAAAGGATTGAGATAGTAAACTATGCACGACAAATTAATTTTATCAATTCCAACCCCAATTCTGACCTATCAGGAATACGCACGTTTACAGGGTATTACCGTAAAGGATGTCGTTAACGCTGTTTTTGCAGGTAGGTTACCAGTATACACCCCACCGTGTTCTCCTGGTGAAAATCCTGCTCGAGTAAAAAAATATATCAACATGATTGCCCTTTATGCCGAAGCAGCAAAAGCAGCAAATATCGATATGACCTTAACTAGCAATCAAGGTAATTAATTATGAAGATGGCAGAGCAACAAACTTTTAAGCCACAAAGAACATCTGCACCAGAGCCTTTTAATCCCCATGTGCATGATTTAAGTGTCTTGTCTGAGGCTGAATTTTCAGATCTATTCCCAGTTGATGCAGCTTGCAAAGCTACTGAATCCATACGTCCTAGTGGTACTGCTACTGATATTGTTAATGGCTTAACTAAAGAGCTACCTAACTACCTCTTAAATAGTGAACAACGCAAAGGTCTAAGGAAGTTTAATAAAAAACCCCTAAATTCTTTTTTTGATCACAAGTCGTGGCGTAATCAAATTTTTAAGCGTCACCCTAATTTGGCAAAAATACTTAGCACTGGCTTTTCCCTACTTGAAAAGTTTTATGACCTTGATAAAGCAAATGAAGTCTTAAGTAAGGCAGATAATGCATTAACTCTTGGAGGCTTCAAGCTTGGTGATGATTTAACCGGTGAAATAAAGCTTTCATGCACTGATTCAGAGCTTATTGAAGCAGCAGAAAATAAGGCGAGATTCTGCCAGTTGAAAATAGCACAATTTGGTTATGGGGTTCGTGTATACCAGCTATTAAGTTCTTTTATCAGCTCATTCAAGATATCACCGCCAGAATTAGAATTTAACATGGAGTCAATTATAGGCTCACTAAACCGTTTTGCAGATCCAATATGGTGGCGTAGAAAATTACGCCAAATACAAGCAGAAACAGTTGAACAAATACATCGAGATTTCCGTCTAGTACATGCAAAAGCTACCCCATACGCATCTGACTTTACCGTAAAAAATCGAAGATACCGAAATCTACAAACAGCTGAGATGATGAAAGGCCTATTTGTTGTTCCAGAAGGCTCAAATCCATTTGAAGATTTCGAAACTCTAGCATCAGTCGTTGAACGTTCTCATACGTCAGGAGTACAGCAAGTATCTGAGCTAATGACTTGCATAAGGGGGTTTGAGGAGTTAGCCGAGGAAATGGGGCATGTTGGCGAGTTTTACACATTCTCGGCACCAAGTCGGTTTCATTCAGTAAACAAAACAGGTATCCCAAACGATAAATACGATGGCTCTACAGCTAATGAATGCCATAAATATTTCAGGGAAATATGGGTTAAAGCCAGAGCTAGATTTGCCAAACGAGAGATTCGACCTTATGGCTACCGAGTTGTAGAGCCTCACCATGATGGTTGCCCACACTGGCATATGCTTTTATTTATGGAAAAAGAGCATATTCATACCGTTCGAAAAATTTTACGAACCCTTCTAACAGAAGATACACCTGAAGAAATATCACGCAGCACGATTAGGTTCAAGCCTATTCGCATGAGAAAAAGCAAAGGTTCGAGCGCTGGCTACATAGTTAAATACATCATGAAGGCAATAACAGGGAGTTGCTTAGAAAATATAAATTGCTCCAAAGCTGGCCAAATAGACATTGCTCCTGCTGACGCAGCCGAAAGAGCTACAGCTTGGTCAAAGGCTTCTCGAATTAGACGATTTCAACCAATTGGTGGCCCCTCTATCACTCTCTGGAGAGAGCTTAGAATGCTAGGTAAAGGTGATAAAGGAAAATGTGAGGTTGCAAATGCCATGAATACAACTCTTGATAAAGTATCTGAATATGTATTGGAAAAAGTAAGACGTGCTGCTGATTCTGGTAATTGGAAGGAATTCTGTTTAGCTATGGGAGGCGTACAAGTTAAGCGAGATAAGCAGCCTATACGCATACACTATCATGTTCCTGATATTGTTGATGAAATTACTGGCGAGATTAGTCGCATCAAAAGTAAATATGGCGACCGTGCTTCAAACAGAATTCTAGGTGTTGCATGGGATTCAATAGTTGTAATTACTCGCCGTGGTACATCTCAAATCCTTACAGAAAGAGAGCTTAACGCTCAACGCAAGATGATGGCTGGTGTTTCTGAGCAAATACAAAGTTGGCATGACGACGGTCGCTTATTTGCGCCTAGTAAAGAGGAGATGCAGTTCCTTGAATCTTGTGCAATCGAAGATTACCAAAACATGTGCTTATTCATGGACTACGAAGCTTTGGCTTCTAATGTTTTAAGCGACGAAGTCGCGCCCTTGGACTTGTGTCATTAAGTGTAACTATTAATAAAATTAAACCCAACTGGAGAAATTATGAATATTGAAGGCGCCATTACAAACTTATTCACGCCCCCAGATACAGCATACACCATAAAAGTTAAACACCGTTTCTTTTGCGGATTCGGTAAATCATCAAGAGTAAAGACAGCTTGGTGTTTAGCCGGTGCAAAATTTTATCAAAAGGAAAGTTTAGAAACAGATTTAGTTAAGCTGGAAAAATTAAACAAAAATCCTACAGTTCACGCTGTTTGTGTAACGACTTGAGGCAATTTATGGATTATCAGCAGCGAATTATAGATTTAATAACTTCACAGAAACAATTGATAGAAGACTACTCAAAGGAGCAATAACTATGGCTAGCATCGAAGGTGCAATTACAGATTTAAAAATCGTAAACAAAACGGATGACAAAGGTGTTCCCTTGCCTGTGGCAGGTGAATTTAAGTTTCATACAAAAAGCCCTGCAAGCATCTGGAGTGTAAAAGTAACGCCTGACCAAGTCGAAAGTGGTGTTTACAAGCAATTAGAAAAGCTGCAATCAGACCCAAGTGGGTGGGGCTTAAAGCCTGTTTTATTAAACCTTGAATACTACGAAGGCGCTAACGTAGCTCGCCAGATGGAATGGAAGGGTTTCCGACTTAATTCGATTGCTGATACAGAGCAACCAAAAGGCTGATTGTCATGGAAATGAGCCCTGAGCAATTTAACGAGTTAATGCTGAATATGCGTCTTATCTATGACGCGATCTTTTGCGCAACCTTGGCTATTTGTTTTGGCCTAGGCGCAATTAAAGGGGGTCAAAGGTGATTACTTTGTCTTCTTATTTTATCGGTGCTTTTGCCCTAGGTTGGGTATTTGGCGCTTTACCTAAGTACTTTGAAAGGATGATTGAGGTTTCTACATCATGAAAAAACATATTTTAAAAAACAAGCTTGTCAAAGCGGGGATTGTAAGTTCACTACTGGTATCAAGTTCAGCTTTTGCTGAATCAGCTTTACCGGCTGGTATCACCACTGCATTCACTAATTTTTTAACTCAAATCACTGAGCTTGAAACATTAGCATGGACTGTAGTTCCGGTGATTGTTGGTGCGTTCATTTTAATTAAATTATTTAAACGTTTTTCTAAGAGCGCTACTTAATTCTAATTATTACATCAACTATGAGACCAACTTAGTGTTGGTCTTTTTTATCTAAGGCAAACAGATGAAAAAAATAATTCTCTTACTCTTATTATCTTTTTCAATACAAGCCACCGAGCAATGCCCTGAATTCATTGATTCTGAAGAAAATCCAACACAAACAATGCCAACTGTCGAGTTCTTCTATCAAGCATTTACTGAGAACCAACCCCAAGTATTCAAACACTCTTCTGATTACAACGCTAGATACCAAGTAGTTGAAGGTATATGGAAGTCTGCTATTGAAACTTGTCCAAGTCGATTAGGTGATTACCGATTTACTGAGTCTTGGGCTACCGGCGGTACACCCCAAAGCCCAGATTTAGCATGTTTATATACTCTCACTAGATATAAAAGTTGCCCAACTGGTTACACCTTCGATATTGTAAGAACCCAATGTAAAATTGACACACCTGGTTCATGTGAAATACCACCTGAAACTTGTAATGATGGTTTCCCACCAGATTTACTCGGTTATCCTAATTGTGATAGACCACATCTGCAGCAATGTTCTGATGGCTCATATTTATTAGAGACGGAAATTTGTCCTAGCATTACTGACCCAGAACCAGATCCTGAACCAAACCCTGACCCTGAGCCAACTCCTAATCCTGATTTAGATCCTTTAATACAAAAAATCTCAGAGTTTAAAGAGCAAGAAAAAGACTCATCGACACAACTATTATCTAAAATTGATGACTTAAATAATGAGGTTAAAAGCTCATCTGAATCATTACGTTCAGATATTACAAATTCAATAAACTCGCAAACTTCATCTTTGCAGTCATCAATTGAACAACTTCAAAGTTCAAATGAATCTAGTTCAAATATGCTAAGAGACCAGGTATCTCAATCAATTTCAAGTTTAGCTACAAGTAACCAAGTTCAATTAGGTCAATTAAAATCAGCTACCGATTCGCAAACTGTTGCTATGAGTGAAAAATTAGATGATACAAATACTCATCTTGAAAATGTAAGTGGTTTACTTAACCAAATTGCAGAAAATACAAGTCAATGTATACCTACTCCTGAGAATAATTATTGTGGAAATGAGTGCACTCCAACACCAGAAAATAAATACTGTGAGTCCCCTCACGGATTAACAACAGAGCAAATTCAAAACACCTTAAATTCTATTGATGGATTTTATACAGAAGAGTTAAATACTATTACCACGGGCTTTGAAACTAAAGTGAATGAATTTAAGGATGGTTCACCACTTGGCCCAGAAATGTCAGAGTCACAACTTGAAGCATTCATGTCTTATTTTACAGAACTAATACCTTCTTCTGGTGTATGTGCCCCTCTAGTCCTTTATGAGCGCAATGGTAAGCAATACGTTATTACCTGTGAATTTTCCGAAAAGTTTAAAGCTTTATTCGGATGGCTTTTAGGTCTTTACACAGTTCTAAAACTTATTTCTATCTTGATGACAGGAATAGTCCCTCGAACAGCATCACACCAGTCAAGTTTATTTTAGAGGATATATTATGCCAGCAATCTTACTACCTATAATCGCCGGTGCAGCAAACCTAATGCGTTTACCCGCCTTGGTAGCTTTTCTAGCGGGTATATTTGGTCAAATAGTCGCATTTTTCGCTAAGTGGGTATCAACAAAAATAGCAATGCAACTAACAATATTGACTGCCTTAATTGGATTGACTGTAGCTGTTTTTACCGGAATCAGATCAATTATGCTGGGGATTTCAGTAATAGCTCCTGACTACCTAGTTCAAGCTGCATCCTTAGTCGTACCTGACAATGCAGCATTATGCCTATCATCAATTATTAGCGCTAACGTTATCCGGTATGTCTGGGTATGGAAAGTTTACTTTATTGAGTCATTTGGAAGAGGAAAATAATATGTCTATTAATTTTATCATCGGTGAACCTGCATCTGGTAAGTCAGCTTATGGAGCAGATTTAATTATTAAGTACTTAGAATTAAATAAAAGTGTATTTACAAATATAAATTTAGAAGATTTCGATTCGTTAACGCCTTACGAATATGATGAAAATCTAAGTTTAATTGGCTCAGGTCAAGCTTTTCAACCAGCACAATTTTTCACGCAATTGACTAGCGATAGAACTGAAAAAGGTGAATCCGAATTGCCAGAGCTACTCATTTTCGATGAATTCATGCACAACAAAAACCATGCAGACCCTAAATTTATTGAGTCACTGATGTATCTGTCATCTAAATCATGTGATGTTTACCTCATACAACAATCTACTTTTTTAACTTCTCACTCAAAATCACTTTTTAAAAATAAATATGTCCGCGTTATCAATGTTGATTTTATTATAAGGAAATAATATGCCCGTTCATTTTATAACAGGGAAGCTTGGAGCTGGAAAATCACTAAACTCAGTTGCAAGAATAAAGGCTCGCCTAGAGAAAGGCCTTCCCGTTGCAACTAACTTAAATATTCACCTTCCTAGCATGTTAGGCCGCGATAAAAAAAATACGAAACTTTATAGGCTACCTGACAAACCTGAGCTGTTTGACTTTGAAGTTATAGGTATTGGCAACCGCTCATACGATGAATCAAAAAATGGTCTGATTGTTTTAGATGAGTGCGGCACTTGGTTTAACTCTCGAACATGGAACGATAAATCGAGACAAGAAATAATTAATTGGTTCCTTCATGCACGAAAAAAAGGATGGGACATTGATTTTCTTATTCAAAACATAACGCTAGTTGATAAACAAGCTCGTGAAGCACTGGGCGAGTTAGTCGTTCACTGTAGGCGAACTGATAAGTTAAACATCCCTTTTGTTGGCGGCTTATTCAAGCTTTTAACTGGCTCTAAACTTCCTCTGCCTAAGGTTCACTTTGGGATTGTAAAGTATGGAACTCTACCTACATCTATCACTGTTGATAAATGGGTTACTGTGGGTATAAGCCTATATAGCTGCTATGACACTAAACAAATTTTTAGCCCTGATTATGAACATGGTACTTATAGTGTAATCCCAACATATTATACGCACGGCAGATACCAAGTCCCTCCAACTTTTAGGAACGTTATGAGAATAACCAAAATATATCTAAAGAAATTTTCAAAGGTAAAACTTTTGCTATTGGGGGCTTTAATTCCATCTATTTATATATATGCATCATCACCTGGGCCAGGTGAAAATAATGCAGCAACTTCACCAAAACTTATTACCGAGAAACTCATCTTAAGTGAATACAAGATTAGTTCTTTCTCAAATTTACCAAATTCACAAAGCTTCACTATTACAAACAACGCCGGTGCAACGCTCACTCACAGAGCCTTAAAATCTAAAGGTTACACAATGAAAATTAATAGTTCGTGCGAAATTACTTTTACAAAAGGTGATAAAAATGAAACTGTTTTTTGCTAGCCTAATGCTATTAGCTTTCAACTCTTATGCCTATGATGCATTCGAGCTAAGAAATTCACCTTTAACAGATTTGACATCCTTTGTTTCAAAAGAAACAGGTAAAACTATCATTGTCTCTCAAGAGGCAAGCACAACACAGGTTACGGCCGACATTCCTAATATCAATAAAGATGATCTCATTATACTTTTAGAACAAATCGCAAAATCCAACAACTTAGTGGTTTTAAATAACAATGACTTAATAAGAGTAGAATCTGATAGAAGTCAAATGATTACAGTCGGGGCACTAGAGTCTGTTGTTTATACATTTACTCACATACAAAGCACAAAGGTTGCCCCCCTATTTTCTCAGTCTATAAAAACCCCTGATACTGATAAAAAATTCATGGAAAAAATAAATGACGTAAAGTTCCAGCTGCCAAGTGTTTCAATTTTACCTAACTCAAATTCACTATTAGTAATAACCTCGCCTGAAGTCCATAACCAACTAAGCAGCCTCAGAAAAGCATTAGACACTAGTATTAGGCAAGTTCTGATTGAAGCTGTAATAATGGAAAGTGATGCCGGTGATGGTTCTTCTGTTGGCGTAGACTTATCATCAGCATTAAAAACTAATGGATTTACATTAACTTCAAACCTTCTTGGCGCTCTAAACTCTGTTACCACATTACCTGGCGCAACCGCAATGCACTCCTCTAATGGCGATATTCGAGCAGTCATTAACGCTATGTCTAAAGTGAAGAACACTAAGATATTATCCACACCAACATTACTAGTTATGGACAGAGAGCAAGGAGCAATATCAGTTGGGCAAAACGTGCCATTTTTAGTTGCTCAAGATACGACTGATGGAGGTAGGACAACAACAAGGATAGAGCGAAAAAATGTCGGCATCTCACTTTCAGTAGTACCACACATACTTGAAGATGGAAAAGTTATCCTAAAAATCAACCAAGAGTCTTCCAGTGTCACAGACTCCACCGTTGCTGCTGATATTATTACTAACCAACGTTCAATCCAAACCACTGTTTCAGTAACCAATGGTCAAACTATTGTACTTGGTGGATTAATAAGCGAAGAAAATAGAACAAGTACTAATGGAGTTCCTGCACTTCAAGACATTCCTTTCCTCGGTAACCTTTTTAAAACTCATACCGAGAATAGCGTACAAAGAGAGTTAACTATAATGCTAAAAACTGTCATTTTCTAACCGCCAATAACTTAGACATATAATTTAACCGTACTCTAGCGGCGCTTGCGTTGCTGGGGTACGGTTAAATTATATGTAATGGTATTAAGCTAATAAATCGCATCGCAGTTAACTAATCTCAATCTACACCGGCTATTATCTTTACGGTGACAAATCGCAGTGAACTAGTTTCAGCCTATACCGGCTGTTATATTCACGGTGACAAATCACAGTGAACTAATCTCACCCTAAGCCGGCTGTTATTCTCATGGTGACAAATCACAGTGGACTAATTTCATCCTAGGCCGGCTATTATCTTTACGGTGACAAATCCCAGTGAATTTAATATCTTTACTAGGTCAATAATATCTCCTACTTTATCTATACGCTGTTTGATAAGGATTGAAAATGACATTACCTGATAATAATAAGCCGTTTGATGATTTAACTGCTGAAGAACAAGAAGAAGTAATGCAAGACCTTGAAGATATTTTAATTAACAAAGATGGTAAACTTAGACAATCTTTTGAAGATCATTGGAAGACTAAACCTTCTTCACCACAAGTTGATGACTAACGCCAGGCTAAACTATTTCTATGGCGAAGCCATGTAGACCTCACAAAAATGCCTGACTTACCTCCTGGTCAACTAGGTCGTAACCAAGCGAAGCGCATCATAAATTATTTTTGCACAGAACCGCGCAAAGCGCCCCTGATAAACCTTTATAAAACTAATGTGGGCACTAAGTGGACAAGTGCAATAGAAATAAAAAAGCCAGTTAAAGCATAATTCTCTAACTGGCTGTTTTGTATCACTTTAAAGTGGTGGAGCTGGGGGGATTTGAACCCCCGTCCGAAAAGCCTCGACCGTCGGTACTACATGTTTAGTATCGTCTTTTAATTAACCTTTAAATCTCGGACGAACACGATAGATAAAGGCGAGGCTGCTTGGTTTTAGCGCTTCAACCCCAGCCAGGGTTTCCGTCGCGATCAGGTGTTAGGGTGACACTCCAAAATCCAGTCCACAAGAATACATGGAAGGAGCGCTAGCTAGCCTAAGCTGCTAGAGAGTAGTTATCGTCGTTTGCGATTACTTTAAGTTGCGGCTTTTTAACGAGGCAAACCGCACCTCGACATGCACCTTGGGCTTCTTGAATTCCGTCGAATCCTAATCAGCCCCTGAATTAGTAAACTCATTCAGAGCGTATAGCCAGTATAACTGAGTAAAGCGCTGATACTCAAGCTCCTTCTGCCCTTTATTTTATAATAGTCGGTTAACTGGCTACTTATCAAACAATCGTATTTTTTGTAACCTTACTATTACTCTGTTTCTTCGTCTGTTGTAGGGGTTTGTGTTTCTTCTGCTAATGGCCAGCCACCCAGTTGCTGCCAACGATTCACGATTAAACAATATAATTCTGCCGTGCGTTCGGTATCATACAATGCTGAATGCGCTTGTTTGTTGTCAAATTCAATCCCCGCTGCACGACATGCTTTCGCCAGCACGGTTTGGCCAAGTGCCAACCCCGCCAAAGAAGTGGTATCAAAACTCACAAAAGGATGAAATGGGGTGCGCTTGATATTATTACGCTCGATGGCGGCATTTAAAAAACCATGATCGAATGCCGCATTATGAGCAACAACCACTGAACGCTGACAACCCGCCGCTTTTTGCGCCTTACGCACTACTTTGCAAATTTCTTTGATCGCTTCATCTTCAGACACCGCACCACGTAATGGCGAGAAAGGATCTATGCCATTAAAATCAATGGCTGCTTGCTCAATGTTTGCGCCCTCAAATGGCTCAACATGAAAGTGCACAGTATGATCAATACTGAGTAGGCCTTCATCATCCATTTTTAATACTGACACCGCAATTTCTAACAGCGCGTCGGTTGCTTTATTAAAGCCCGCCGTTTCAACGTCAATAACCACCGGAAAAAAGCCACGAAAGCGTTTTGCGAAAAGAGTTTGTTCAGTATTTGCCATAGTATTCTAGGTTTGTCAGTATCAGCTGGTTATTATGACAAAATTGATGCCCTCTAGGCTAGGGGCTTTCAAGATTAATTATTTTATAAATTGTAGGCATATAAATTGCTTTAATCTAAATTAGCGTCACAATTGCAGTTACTGAGCGTTTTTAATGCTTAGCTCGCCAATTAATTGGCTCTGCTTAGTTTGATTAAAGTAAACCCTGTTGGAGAGTTCCGTGGTGAAGTTGTCATTGTTATCTATAAGCCTCACAGCAATTGGTCTATTACCCTATAGCGCCACTGCCGCAATGCGCCAATACACTGCAACAGCAGATACCTCACAGTGGCAAGTGGTAACAACAACTCGCTTACAATGTCAGTTAAATCATGAAGTTCCATATTATGGCGAAGCTATTTTTAGTGCCACAGCCAGTAAAAACAAAAACGTGCTGTTTAATTTAGATATGGTTGTACGCCCTGACAATTACAGTATTGCAGGCTTAAAAGCCGTGCCACCACCTTGGCGGGCGGGTTTGCCTGCACGCGATATTGCCAATATGAAGTTACTCCGCAAGTTTGACGGTGAACTCGGCAATAACACCGCATGGGAAATGTTAACCGAGCTTGAAAAAGGCTATCAACCTACGTTTTATTACCAAGACTGGCAAAATAGTGCCGATAAAATTGCCGTGGGCTTATCAAGTATTAATTTTAAACAAGCCTATTGGGCATTTTTACAATGTCGCGACGCATTATTGCCATACAGCTTTGAAGATATATCGTTCACTGTGATGAATTACCAACCAAACACCAGTAAGCTGACCAAGTCATCGCAGCAACGCTTAGATAAAATTGCTGAGTATTTAAAATACGATACCAGTATTACGGCTATTTCAATTGCCTCGTATACAGATAGCTACGGCGGACGTTGGAATAACTTAGAGTTATCAAAAAAACGTGCGCAAGCAATTAAAGAATATATGGTGAGCTTGGGGATTGATGAGAGCAAAGTTGAAACCGAAGGGTTTGGTGAGAAACGCCATATAGCAACTAACGACAATATATTAGGCCGCGATAAAAACCGCCGCTTAGTGATCCAGATAGAAAAAATGTAGCCAGTACTTGCTAGCTACATTTTACCAATATTAAGGGTTAAGTTTAGTAAACTTAGCCTTTTTCTTTAACCAACCATCACCAAACTGAAATACCGCTAAACTCAGTAAGATAATACCAGCCCCTATAAACAATTGCTGATCTACGGCTTCATTATTTAGCCATGCGCCTAAACCTAGCGCAAAACTTGGGGTGATCAAGGTCGTCAAAGCGACCGTACTTGCCGGTAATTTTTGTAACACATGAAAATAAGCCAATGCACCCACGAGTGAACCAAATACCCCTAAATAGCCAATTGACCATAACGATTTTGCACTCCAGGCACTGCTGTTAAGCTCACCATCAACCAGCCACCAAGTAATAAAAAACAACGGAGTCACAAATACTAATGCACCGAATGTGGTTGCCATTGGATGAATAGCAATTTTTACTCGCTTGATCATTACGCCACTTAAACTAAAAAAGCACACGGCCATAAATACGTAGGCTAAGCCTTGTATCTGCATTAATGAGCCTTGCATGTGTTTTTCACTTACCAAGAATAGCCCCAATAATGCAAACGCTAACGCAATTAGTTTAACGACGCTGAATTTTGGCTCGTTGAGTAGTCGCTGTGCTAATAGACCAGATAAAATAGGCGCTAAGCCAAACATCAAAGAAATAAGCCCTGAAGGGACCGTTTTAGCAGCCATGTAACTCAATAACATGCCACCATAAATGCCGATGCTCGAGTAGCCATACAAAAAGCACGCGCGACGATGCCAAGGAACGCGAATATTAGCAATTGCTACAACCAAGGCAGCCAGCACTAAACCTATCGACATACGTAATAACACTGCGAGCGTTGGCGAGACCGACTCACTACTCCAGACAATGCCCAATGGGGTGGTTGACCAAATTAAAACCATTAAAAAATACGATGCTTTAACGCTCACACGCTTATTCCTTTAGCAAGGCGGCGATAACAAAGAGGAAGGAGTACAACACTAACCGCTTTGAAATCGCGGTTAGTAAAAACAACTTAACCGCAGCGCAGCAATGGACGCACAACTGATAGATTCAGCCATGGGCGCATTGTTAGGGCTCGGTTTATGTGTTGCATATAAATAGAATTTTTAATAATAAAGTGAAGTTATAGAAATAGCAGACCTGCACAATAAGTCAACACATTGAATGATTTTTATAGTAAAAACAGCCTTCACTAGCTTAGCTTGTAAATCATAAGTTACATTTATTTTCTTTGATTTATAACAAAACTATTTAAGTTTGTGCCAACTAGTTATATCTTGCCTGCCTCTCACGAAGTTTTAGGGGCAAAAAGTGCTTAAAAATAAAACAATCGGCAGCATGTTAATTGTTGCAGGTACTACTATCGGCGCAGGGATGCTAGCACTACCAATCGCATCTGCTGGGCTGGGTTTTACAACCGCATTAGCGTTAATTATTTCAACATGGGCGTTAATGACTTATACCGCGTTATTAATGCTTGAACTACATCAACATGCTGATCGCGATGCCACGCTAAATACGCTAGCAAAATCATGGCTCGGTAAGCGTGGCCAATATCTGGCTAACTTTTCAGTGATGTTTTTATTCTATGCGCTTTGTGCGGCATATATTGCAGGCGGTGGTGCGCAGCTACAAGAAAAAATAAACACTGGTTTTAACCTCACTATTGCCCCGCAAGTCGGTTCGCTCATTTTAGCTATCGTAATAGGCACCGTTGTTACTTTAGGCACCAGTAAGGTCGATAAGCTAAATCGGGTGCTATTTAGCGTCAAGATTGTGGTATTAGCGAGTTTATTTTATATGCTAACCCCGTATGTTCACGGCCAACATTTACTCGAAATGCCGATTGAACAAGGGCTTATTTTATCAGCTATTCCAGTGGTATTTACCTCGTTTGGTTTTCATGGCTCAATTCCGTCCATCGTTAAGTATGTGGGCCTTGATATTAAAACCTTACGCCGTGTGATGATCACCGGTGCCGCCCTGCCCTTAGTGATTTATATTTTTTGGCAATTAATTAGCCAAGGTATGATGAGCCAAGCAGAGCTACTGACAAGTACCGGCTTACCAGGTTTTGTAGCAAGCATTGCCAATATTGCAAACAACTCAGCGGTCGCCACGGCGGTTAACCTATTTGCAGATTTAGCGCTAGCGACATCATTTCTAGGTGTCAGCTTAGGTTTGTTTGATTTTTTTGCTGATGCGTTTAAAAAAGGCGATGGCAATAAAGATAGGATCAAAACTGCGCTGATCACTTTTATTCCACCATTAGGGTTTGCGCTATTTTACCCACAAGGCTTTATTATGGCTTTAGGTTATGCGGCTATCGCTTTAGTGATACTGGCTGTATTTTTACCCGTCGCGATGGTTTATAAGCAACGTGGCAGCAGTGATAAAAACGGCTATGCTGTGCGCGGAGGCAATATTGGCTTAGCGGTTGCCGCACTTTGTGGCGTGCTTATTATCGGCGCTCAGGGGCTACAAATGGCCGGTTTGATCCCCGCGATTGGTTAGTGACACAACAAAGGCACCTAAGGGTGCCTTTGCTATTGCTACAAGATACGCACTAAAGCTAGATTATGAATAGGATTTAGCCCGATCATTGAGCTTTTCAAACAAGTTTGATAATTCGCTCTCTGCGATCGGCGCACTATAATAATAGCCTTGTACGATAAAGCAGTTATTGTTTTGTAAAAACTCCACTTGCTCTATGGTCTCAACGCCTTCCGCTACCACATTTAATTTTAGCTTTTGTGCCATCGCTATAATTGCAGCAGTGATCTCCATGTCATTTTGATCATCAGGTATGTCTTTAACAAACGAGCGATCAACTTTTAAAATATCAACAGGAAAACGTTTTAAGTAACTCAATGACGAATAACCGGTACCAAAATCATCGATAGAGATTGATACGCCAAGTGCTTTGAGCTGATGCAACTGTGAAATAGCCGCTTCTACATTGCCCATTAGCATGCTTTCGGTTAATTCAAGATGCAAGCGCTTGGCTGGCACCTTGGTTTTCTTAATGATCGATGCTAATAACGGCACTAACTTGGCATCTTTAAACTGTCGTGCTGAAAGGTTAATAGAAATATTATTCTCTCGCCCTTGCACGGCTAATCGAGCGGCAAACTCACAGGCCTCTTGCAATACCCAAGCACCTAATTCAACAATTAAACCGGTCGCTTCAGCTATTGGAATAAACTTGGTAGGGGGGATCATCCCTTCGCTCGGATGAAACCAGCGGATCAAGGCTTCATAGCCCACTACATGCTGAGTGCGGCTATCTACTTGCGGTTGATAGTAAATAACAAATTGCTTTGCTTTAATTGCGACACGTAGTTCATTTTCAATAAACAACCGTTCATTCGCAGCGGCATTGAGTTCTTGGCTATAAAAGTGATAGGTATTACGTCCTTTTGCTTTTGCCTCATACATTGCTAAATCAGCATGTTTTAGCAGCTGATCTTCTTCTTTGCTATCGTATGGTGCCATCGTAATACCAATACTGGCACTGATAATTACCTCGTTATTACCAAGCATTATTGGCGCATTCAAAGTTTGTTGAATGGTATTCGCCACATCCATTGCGTGCTCTTGGCGTTCAATCCCACTGAGCAACACGGCAAATTCATCGCCACCTAAACGAGCAATGGTATCTTCTGCGCGAAGTCGTTTTTTCAATCGATTCGCCACTTCAACCAATAACTGATCGCCGGCGTCATGACCGAGTGTATCGTTAATACGTTTAAACTCGTCCAAGTCAAAATAAAATAAGGCAAACGCATAATGACCACGCTCCGCAAGCGCCATGGATTTGCGTAATTGCATTCTAAAGAAGGTACGATTAGCAAGCCCAGTTAAGGTATCAAAATAGGCTAATTGCTCCATCTTGCGTTGGCTTTCTTTAACAAACGAAATATCTTGGGCGGAAGCAACATAACTGGTAATGCTGCCACCGTCTTCGCGAATTGGCGAGATACTCAGCGACACCCAGATTGGTTTTTTATCTAAACCTTGGATCAAGGTATCGCCGCGCCAATAATTTCGGCTACGTAAATCAATATCGATGTCATCAACTAATATCGCCATTTCGATGGCGATAATGCTTAATAATGGCGACTGCATAAAATGGTTTTCATCAAACCCAGTCATTTCTAACATTTTTGGATTGACGTATTCAATCACAAAATGTTGATCGGTTATCACCACCCCAGTACCAGAGAAAGCCACCGCTTTTGATAATCGATTTGCGGCTTTTTCAGCAATTTCTTTTTCAGTAATACGCTGATTTAAACCATCGATAAGCTTGCGAATTTCAATCGCCATATCGCGAAAAGAGCCATTTAAAGTGCCAATTTCGTCTTTATTTTCTTTTGGGAACTCAATTTGTAAGTGCCCTTTGCCAAAGCTAGTTACGGCATGTACTAGCGAATGAATTCGACGTAGCACCAGTTGGTACAATGCTTGATGTAACAACAGCGCCACCAAAATAGCGTATAAAATAAACAGCCCAAAAAACTTCACTTTTAGCTCTTCAAGCGCAGAAAGTGCCGATGAGCGTTTTTTATAAATACCAATATACCAATCTAAATGTGCAACTTTGCGAATATTTATAATGTGGGTTTCACCATCTTGCACAAAGGAGTCTGCGTATTCTGGTAAATGCATTTTGATAGTTTGATTGATCAGCTGTTGTAGATCGTCATTGATAAAATCATGGCTGCGCAGTGGTTTATTTGCTTGGCCGTATACTTCGTACAAATTTTTACTCAAATTTGGATGAGCAAGTAATTGCCCTTGGCTATCAAAAACGAATAAATGCTGTTCATTATCGCCTATTGGCAATTGCGAAATCAGTGAATCCAGCGCTAAATCACTACCTGTAACCCCTAAAAATTCATTTTCAAGATAAATCGGCACAAGCACACTGACCAACCATTTATGCCAAATTTTATCGTAATAAACTTTAGACCACACTGCTGAACGGGAAGGATTGAGTGCTTCTTGCGCATAATTAAAACTTTGGTTATCAAAAAACTGATGGGAACCCGCAACATTCAAAGCCCAATTAGGAGGCGCAATGCGAATAAAATTATCTTTGGTAATTAAATAAAAGTTAAAGAAATCTTGGATCAAAGTAGGTGCGACTATTTTCCATAGCGATTCAGAATCATTAATGAGTTTTTTATAAAAAGGTGAATATTTATCTTGTGGCATAAAAGCCGCTGATAAACCGTCTTCAGAGGCACTGCGAATACTGCCGTCAGGATCAAAACTCAGCTGCGCACTCTGATTACTCATCAATTGCGATGAGTTATAAAATAGCTGACTAGAGACAACATTATTGGCCTGCTCAGCAATATTAATTTTTGTTTTCACTAAATTATTAAATTGGCGGATCAAACGCTCACTGGAATGTTTGAGCATTTCATGCTCTTCAAATACCAGCTGCTTTTCTTCTGATTTGAGCATTAACACCGCAGCGCAAATCCCAGCAATTAAACAGATCGCTGAAATTAACAATGAGAGTTTCATACTTAACGAATTTACACCAAAACGTGATGGTGGGCGTCTATACACCACAGGACAACCTTATTTTTAATAATTATTTTTATTTAAATTCACCTAAATAAATATACCAGATCCCTATTTAGATTTATAAATTTTTCGTTAATATTACTGAAAAAAACCAATATCGAAAATAAACTATCCTTTCATGGAGATAAAACCCGCTAGAGTGTTGACTTTATAGCCTACTCTCCATACATTAAGCTTATGAATATAAAATTTTCGCAATTACATTTTTCGTTTTTTAGCTTCTTTAGATAGGAGAGGCTTAACTGTTTGCGAGATTAAATCAACCGAATAGCAAAGCCTCCCAACTGGGAGGCTTTTTTGTTTTTATTACCCAAAAGGTAATTTTTTGGAATGAGGAACCCAAAAATGACAAATGATGTACTAAATTCACTCAGACACGATATTAATGAAATCGATTCTGACTTACTGGTTTTACTGGCTAAGCGTCGCCGAATTAGCCACGGTGTCGTAGAATATAAGATCGCTAATAATAAACCGATACGAGACGAAGCCCGTGAACTGGCCTTATTAGAGAAGCTCATCGGTTACGGTAAGTCACTCGGCCTAGACGCCTATTATGTGAATAACGTTTTTCAAACCATCTTAGAAGATTCAGTCCTTAATCAACAAGCCATGTTACAAAAGAACTTAAACCCTGATGTAATGAGTGAAACGCATCGCGTGGCGTATTTAGGTGGTCAAGGTTCTTATAGCCAACTTGCTTGCCATAAATATTTTAGTCGTCGCCCAGGTAAACTTGTTGAAATGGGTTGCTCAAGCTTTGAGCAGATCACCGGTAAAGTTGAAAGTGGCCAAGCTGACTTTGGCTTATTACCAATTGAAAACACCAGCTCTGGTAGTATTAATGAAGTATTTGATTTACTACAACACGCGCAAGTATCGATTGTCGGTGAAGTAACTCACAGTGTTGAGCACTGCTTACTCGCGACACCTGATACTGAGCTTAGTCAGATCAGTAAAATTTTTGCTCACCCACAACCATTTGCACAATGTAGCCGCTTTTTGCAAGGCTTAGGCGATATTCAACACGAAACCTGTGATTCTACATCAAGCGCATTACAATCAGCCCTTGAAACCGCTAACAGTGCCGCAATTGGCTCAGCACAAGCGGGTAAAAACGTGGGTCTAGAGGTCATTAAATCAGGGCTTGCCAATCAGCGTGAAAATCACAGCCGCTTTATTGTGGTAGCGCGTAAGCCGTTACATGTATCAAAACAAATCCCAACTAAAACCAGTTTAATTATGGCCACTAAGCAACAAGCCGGTTCGCTTGCTGATGCACTGATGATTTTTAAACACCATAATATCAATTTAGTTAAATTAGAGTCACGCCCTGTTCCTGGCAACCCATGGGAAGAAGTGTTTTATGTGGATTTAGAAGCTAATTTGGTTGATAGCCAAGTCAAGCAAGCGCTTGAAGAACTTAAAGAACACACCCAATATGTCCGTGTACTCGGTTGCTACCAAAGTGAATCACTACAAGCTGTAAGCGTAGAAGGTTAAGCATTACACAAAATATAAAAAGGGCTCAAATTGAGCCCTTCCTTGATTAAAATTTTTTTAATCAAGCACTTTGGCATCATTGGCTTTGTTTAATAAACTACGGCTTTGGGTTAAAAAGTGTGCCGTAGAATCGGAAAAATAAGCTTTCGCATCAGCAAACGAATCAATCAGAGCAGCCTTATCACTTGCTTTTAATTTTGCCAAGGTGCTGGCAAAGGTATCTTGGTACTGCGCTAGCAACGGCTCTACATTGTCAAATTGTGCGAGCATGATGTCAGAATAAAGTTCTGGTGATTGTGCGAATAATCGCCCTACCATCATCAACTCTAATTGATAAATCGGTGACGAACAACTGCGCAGCTCTTCCAAGGTATGGCTTTGTTTTGCTAAAAATTGGCCATATACAAACGTGGTTAAATGGCGCATAACCTGAATGATTTGCATCGCTTCGTCGTGCTTTTGCGCATCAAGTTCAACGAGTTGACAGCCCCACACTTGCAGTTGCGACAATAAACCTTGGGCAATCTCATGATTACGGCCTTCGCACACCACCACTGTTTGCTTTACCCAATGAGAGATATCAGGGCCAAACATTGGATGTAGACCTACCACAGGTCCGCTATGCACGGCTTTTAATACTTTTAATGGCGCTTGCTTAACCGAAGTAATATCAACTAATAAACAATCATCATCAAGTTTTGGTAAGGCTGTTACCACGGCTTCTAAAGCATTAATAGGCACACTGATCATCACCAGTTTTGCGCCAGTTAATATTTCTTGCGCGTTACTTTGCTGCTCTTTATCGAGTATTCTGACCTCATAACCTGAGCGAATAAACTGCTGAGCAAACAGCTGGCCCATTGCACCTTGGCCACCCACAATCACAATAGGTGATAGCTGCGGTGCACTACAAGCAAGTTTAGCCTGTTGGTTTTGATATGCTTCACGCATCATTCGCCGTAGGATATCTTCCACTAGTTCAGGGTTAACACCTTGGTTGATTGCTTCTTGGCGACGGGCAGCTAATAAAGTAGCTTCACGATCAGGGGCATGCAGTGGCGCCCCCGTTTGTTGTTTGATTGCGCCGATCTGCTCGGTAATACTATTACGTCTAGCCAGCAGTGCAACCAACTGGGCATCGCATTCATCGATCCCCGCTCTTAACTTATCTAATTGTTTTATATCCGCCACGCGACTACCACCTTAAAAACTGCAATTTCGTACATTTAAATTTACATAAAAGTAAACTAATCAATACGATAAATACTAACAGGATCGCTTGGTTGTTAAAAGGCTAAATAAGTAAAAGAATGAGGGTTTGAGTTTTAAGTGCTAAGCCATATCCTTTAAGGATGACTGAAGTTAAATTCGATATATGTGTAGTACTTTTTAGAATATTGCTTGTGGGCTTCGCTGAGCTCTAATCAAGCTATGGTGATCACTAGAGCTCGATCTTTTAACTTTACTCTTTCACCTCGCTAACTTCTCTTATCATAAAAACCAAAACGGGTTGCAACCCGAAGGCTGCAACCCGTTTTTTTGCGTTGCTAAACAGCGCGTATTAGTTAAGCTTTTCTCTAATACGTGCAGATTTACCAGAACGCTCACGTAGATAGTAAAGTTTCGCACGGCGAACTGCACCGCGACGCTTAACTGCTACGCTATCGATAAGAGGGCTGTGCGTTTGGAATACACGCTCAACACCTTCACCGTTCGAAATTTTACGAACCGTGAATGCTGAGTGAAGACCACGATTACGCTTAGCGATTACAACACCTTCAAAGGCCTGTAGACGCTCTTTAG
>NZ_DRGM01000055.1 GCF_011050055.1 Pseudoalteromonas prydzensis
AGAAAATGTTTGGGTCGCGGCAGTAACGGCAAACTCTAGATACTTATCATCATTTTTAGAGACTAAATCAGGACCATAAACCCTAAATCTTGCTACTCCTGTGTCTTGTTCGTTCACAGCAAATGTTTTAACTGACCCTGTATCTAAATTCACAACGTTCGCGTCTTGTGCGGTGATTGGACCATCTGTTAATGCTGCTAATGCGCCCCCTTCAGTAAACCAACGGCTATATGCGGGTAGACCATTACCAACAGCAACGCCGTTACCTGAAACATTCACCGCGCCTAAATCAATCCCACCAGCAAAAAAGCTAATACTATCATTGAAAGATTTTTCAGAATAAGGAGTGAACTGAACATACATTTTTTCAGTGAATGCACCATTTTCATAAGGAACGGTTAATATCGTTGTCCAGTTAGTTGAATCCGGAGCATTACTTAATAAAAATCCATCAGGTGCGGTTGCCACTAAATTACCCGTGTTAGGGCTTAAATCAAATGCTGATAACGTTAATGTTTTCACGTTAGCGACACCAACATAACGATCGTTCCATTGCAGTGTTTCAGGGCTAGAAATAAAAGAAGTCGCTTCAATAATATAATCAGTTAAGACCTCTTGCTGTTGCAAACTTTTCATAGCAGCTTTTGCTATTAAAGTAGCGAAAAGTACTTGAGGGTGAGTGCTGTCTGCTGAAATATAGAGTGATTCAGTCGCGGCTTGATCACCGTATTTTTCAACAATTGCCTTTGTTTGCGCGGTTAAATCAACCATAGGAACGTCTAATAATACCGCGACTTCCTTCATAGCCGCAGGATAATTACCACGAGCAAAAAGCTCTCCTGTGTTAACCGATTCAAGATCATGTAGTCCTGAATTTCTAATACTTGCGCCGCTAAAATATTTACGCACAATAGGGGTCATTAAAATGGGCACCGCGCCTAAGTCTCGTGCTTCTTTTACATATTTTTTAAGAAATTGATAATAAGAGTGTTCGGTATCAAGGCAATCCTCACCATTGCTAGTGCCATCGCTACAGTATGCATAAGTGCCAAATTCTTCATAAGCATCCCCTAATTTTTGATCATTATGACCAAATTGAATAATTAGGTAATCACCCGTTTTTATTGTCTCTTTAACTAAGTTCCAAAGACCATCTTCGTAATAAAAACTACGAGAACTTCTGCCACCACGGGCCCAATTTCTAACGGTTGCTTTGTCACTCACGAACATCGGAACCTGTTCACCCCAGCCTGCTTGTGGTTTACGCGATTGGTCGTACTCAGTCATAGTAGAGTCACCAATCATATGAATGGTGATATCAGCAATTGGATCAACCGGAGGCTCTGGATCTACAGGCGGTTCAGGTTCTACTGGGGGCTCTGGGTCAACAGGGTCAGTAATTACAGGGTCAGTCACTATTGGGTCAATATTAATGGAGTCATCTGATGAACCTCCGCATGCACTTAAATAAAAGCATACTAAAAGTATTGATAATTGTTTGAGAAGTATTTTCATGTTTCTAATACCTTATTGTTATAAGCACACTGTGTTAACTCAAATGGTTGTCGAGCAAATTTAGTGAGCAAGATTTTCAGTTTCTTGTTCTTATCTTTATGAGTAGGGTAAAACTGAAAGTTTTGTTAAAATCAAACCTATCAGTCTCAACTGAAAACCATCAATGATGCAGGGGAGACAATTATAGAGAGGGCACAACCCCATAAAATGAGGTTGTGTTTTTATTAAGTTAGAATGTACCTCTAAGGCCAACTAAGAACTGGCGACCTGATGACAGGTTTTCGTAAGGGCGTGGCGTGTAAATATCATTCCACATAGCTTGTTTTTCATCTGTTAAGTTAACAGCTTCAAACGACAGGCTCATTTTCTCAGTTAACTTGTAGCGAGCAGAGAAATTAAGCTTTGCTTTTGCATCATAACCACGCACAAAGGTTGACTCATCTTTATACTCGTTTAAGTACTGTTTGTTATAGCCACCACGGTAGTTATAAGAAAAGCGAGCAGACCAGTCTTCGACCTGATAATACAAGGTAATATTATAGGTGTTCTTTGATGTTTCTTCTTCAACTAAGTTAAGCGCAGTGCCATAGAATGGATCTTCTATATCGCGTGTATAGTCAATATAGGTGTAGTTAGTTTGTAAACCAAGGCCATTAAATGGCTCTGGTAAGAAGCTAAATGGCTGTTGATAAATAAATTCCGCACCCCACATGCCTTCAGCATCGGTATTAACCAGCTGTGTTACTTGCCACGTTACAGTACTTGGGTCTGTCTCACCGAGGTCAATACCAAGAGCTGCTAATTCAGCTTCCGAGAATACTTCTTCTGTTGTCTCTTTAGTTAAACCTGAAATGTTTTTAAAGAATAGTGATGTCGCAATCAGTGATTCTTCAGCAAAGTACCATTCTAAACCAACATCATATTGTTTGGCTTTATAAGGTTGAAGTGAAGGGCCGGCTCCCATCTTAATAGTCGCGGCTGGATCATCAATACTCGGTGTATTAACACTGATTGAAGAACGCAGATCAGAGAGTTTAGGGCGAGTAATTGCGTGTGAATAACTAAAACGGCCGACTAAGTCTTCAGTGATATCGTAAGCAAGGTTTAATGAAGGTAGCCATTCATCACCTTTACTTGTTGACTCACGCCAGCTGTAGCCAGCAGCATAGTTAGTACCATCACCACGTCCCGCTGTGAAACCATCTTTGTAAATATGATCTAAATTTACGATACGGCTAGTGTTGCTATTATCTACGTAACGAACACCAATATTACCTCGTAACTCACTATCAAATATGTAGTTTCTGAAGTCTAGTTGAACGAATGCGGTGGTAACTTCTTCTTTAATATAATAAGTACGTCTGAAATCTTCTTTGGCTTGAAAAAAGTCTTCGCCAGAGAAAGCGCTATACATGGCATTATAATCAGGTGCCAGCCAGGTACTACTGTTAAGCGTAGAAGTCGCTGGAATTGAGGCATTATTACCAAAGCTTACGCCTTGACCGTCTAAAGTGGTATTAAACAAGTTGCCATCAATTGAGGTTGGATCTAAATACATTACACGTTCTTCGGCGATTTCGCCGGATGTTTTGTTTGTTTCTGTATCGATATCACGCCAGTTGTTTAAATTATAATGTTGCTCTGTTTCAAAACTACGTTGCCCTAAACCAAACTTAACCGTGTATTCATCATTTATTTCATAGGCGAAATCTATGCGAATTGTTTTGTTCTCACTTTCAATCGTTTGCGAACGATTACGCACTAAACCTGCTGTGTAATTACTTGCATCCGTCATAAGCGAAGCGACTTGCTCTTTACTGTAGTTAGCCCCTGGAGCTTGACCAGCTGCAAATGCAAAAGCGGGCATAGTGCTGTTCAACTCACCACTGCCAATTGCTTGCCCGCCAGGGTTATTAAGTAAAGACAGCGGGTCGATATTATTATCAAAACTATAAGCCACCGTTGATGCGTTACTATCGAGTGCAAAGGTGGTCATATTTGGCACATCTAAATCCGATTTACCTTGGCCAATTAGGAAGTTCATTTTAAAACGGTCGCTAATAAACCAATTACCAGTAAAACTAACCTGATCAAATGTTGATTCAGATGCATCTCGACGGGCTTCTGAACGAATAATTGCATTTGATAAAGCACCCGCAACGATGGTGTTATTATCATCAACAGCAATGTTTTCTGGCACAATGTCTTTTTGATCACGTAGCAATACTTCGTAGTGATACTCTTGCATGTTGTTATCAAGTTCTGCATGCAGCACATCTAAGTTGAAAGAAAGATCATCAGTAGGCGCGTATTGCAGGGCTAATGTTGCACCAAGGCGCTCTTGCTGCTTCGAATACAAAGAATAACGTGGAATTCGCGGTAAATATAACCCATCTAAATTTTCGTTAGTGTAATTACCATTCGGTACTAGTAACGTTTTTGGTGCAACAGTAAGGTAATTTGAACCACCTTGACTTACTGGTAGGCCGCCATCAACAAACCCAGGGTTGTTTACTGTCCAACGTCCGGTTGATGACCCTTCACTTTGCACTGTGCCATCTGAGTAGGCAACCGATGCAAGTACACCAAACTTATTATCCCAGTTATTGCTAAGCATAAACGAAGCCCGCGGCGAGACATCTTCATCCACATCACTGTATCGCGCATTGATATTGTAAGCACCTTTAAAACCGTCGTATTGGAATGGACGGGCTGTTTGTAAATTAACATTACCCGAAATACCACCATCTTCAAGTTCAGCAGAAACGGTTTTATTGATATCTATTTGGGTAAACAGTTCAGAGGCGAATACATTATAATCAAACGCGCGAGATGTATTTGAGCCGCCCGCGGCATCTGTTGCAGCGCCAGCAGATGCCGACTCCATACCATTTATTGTGGTTTTAACGTAACGAGAACCGAGACCGCGAATGGTGATTTGACGCCCTTCACCGGCATCTTCTTCAATAGAAATACCGGGTACACGCGAAAGTGAGTCAGCGACATTTAAGTCTGGAAATTTACCAATATCTTCTGCAATGATAGTCTCACGCGTACCCACGGCTTCACGTTTTGACATTAAAGCGGCATTGATACTACCGCGAAAACCTTTTACTTCGATCACTTCAAGTTGATCATCAGCAACAGCTTCATCTTGAGGCGCTGCATATGCTAAGCCACTGGTCAATGCGCCACTGAGTATTAAATTGGTCATTAACTTATTAAGTTTAAAATTGTGTGTGCTGGTTGTCATAGTGGTTCCACGTTCTACTTATTGTTATTAAGTTAACATGACTTAAAAGAGAGTGTTTGTCATGTACTTGTTTTGATTCTTATTGCACCTAACCTCATAATCCATAATGGGAAAAATAACGAGAAAGCAAGTAGCAAAGTATTGATAAATTGATTTGCTACCGGTGGCACAAAGTGGAAAATATAGTGTTATTGATGGCATGTCAAACGAAAAACATAACATTGTTCATCTTTAATTTACATTTTCAATGGCGTGCAAATGCCATTGAAGTGCAACATTATTTATAAGTACTATGATTTAATTGGTTATTTGCCACCGGTGGCATTTGGGTTTTAATTATAAATAACCGATGCGCTACTTTAGTCGCATAAAACAAGATAAGGGTATTATTGTCAGTATGTGAGTGATTTATAATTATCTATTTTTACACTGAGTAGTCTGTATTTTACGTATAAAAAAACAGCTTAATTAAAAAATTAATTAAGCTGTTAACGTTAGGGGAATTTAGCGTTGAAACTGAGGTTTATAGGTTATAACGGATACCTAAGAAGAACTGCCGTCCGGTATGGTTATATTCACGGGGTAAATTTAACGTGCCATCACCCGTTGTATACAGGCGTTCATACTCATCGGTGAGATTTATCGCTTCAAATGTCACAGTGACATTCTCATTGATGTTATAAAACGCGGATAGATCAAAGTGTGTAGGTCCTGTTGTTGCTTCCTCTGCGTTACCATTATTACCTGTGTAATCAGTAATATAATTATCACGCTTATTGACTGACGCACGCATACCATAATCTTCTACTTCATAATACAAGGTAAAGTTGTATGAATTTTCAGAGAGTCCGGTGATTTCTCCAGCCGAGACATAGGTATAGTTAGACACGAGTCCCATATTTTTTAACAGCCCAGGTAAGAACGAAAAAGGCTGTTGATAAATAAGTTCCAGCCCTTTGATCACAGTGCCCTGACCATTTACAGGGACAAAATGGGTGTAAGGGGTCGTTCTAGGATCGAGAGCACTTGATGGATCATATTGCGGATCATTATCAATGAAGGGTAAATAAGCAGGGTCGACTAATTTTACTTCACTATCACTTTTTATAAACGAGCCAATGTCTTTGTAAAACGCCGTAGCCGCAAGTAGCGATTCTTCTGCAAAATACCATTCAACACCAAAGTCGGTATTGGTAGAGGTAAATGGGTCTAAAAATGGATTACCCGCACTAACAGTGCCGTTTAAATACGAAAATGATGGGTTACCTGGGTTGAGTGAACTCAAACTCGGGCGTGTCATTGTTTTTGATAAACCTAATCTAACAATCACATCTTCAGTTGCATCAAGGGCTAAATTTAGCACTGGCAGAACATTATCGTAGCTATTTTCGATTGTTACTGGATCTGTTTGAATAAAACCTGTTGATGTTGTTTCAGTTTTAACATAACGCACACCTGCATTGGTGCGCAGCAGCATGTCGGAAATTTCATATTCAAAATTGCTCTCAATATAGGCAGCCATGGTTTGCTCTTCAACTTTCCAGCTTTGCGCACTGCGTGGTACCCATTCTTTAACTAATAATTGCGAGTTTATGGCATCAAAATCAGCGACTATGAAAGGAGATAACGTACCATCATAGCCCGCACCAAAGTCATCGTACGGTAGTAATTGTGAAAAACCAGTTGCTGAATCTTGATCGGGAAAGCCATTTATTTGTGACTCATCGTAATTAACGGCTCTGTCGTTATAGGCAATACCGCCCTTGATATTCATCATGTCCATTTCGTATGATAAATCAATTTTAGCGGTATCATTTTCGCGCAGTACATCGGTTGCACGTAAGCGGCCATCTGCTAAATCAAATGAGTTGGCATCTAGAGTATCGTAATCGTAATTCATCACGGCAGTATTATTGGTTGTGCCAAAATCCATCGACACTCTATGAGGCGTGTTATTGGTCATGTTATAACGATACTGCTCAGAGCGGGCGTCAGATTCGGCGGTACCCACCATAGCGTCTAATCGGAGGTAATCCGATAAATGATATTTAGCTGAGAATACGTATTGTTTAAATTTTGTTTTTGAGATCTGCTGACGACTTTCTACGCGAGATTTTACGCCATTAAATGTCGCAGCTTGGATTTGTTTACCATTCTCAGCCACGGTAATTGATTCTGGGGTAATTTCGCTGAATGTGTTTCTAAACATCTCGAAAAAGTTGTACATAGTACGGTCATTATCGAGTGTCGAATGCAATGTATCTAGAGTAAGAACCAGATCGTCATTCGGTGCATATTGTAATGAGCCGGTAAACCCTAAGCGGTCTTGTTCATTACCAAAAAAATCTGGGCGCGGCAGGCGAGGGGTATATAAACAATTTACTGCATCGACTGTTTGACCTTCGAACTCACACTCCCCAGTATTGGGTGTACCAATCACTTCTGTATTGGAGGTGTCTGCGTAAATGCCACCACCATCGAGTACTGGTGTTGTCCAGCGTACCGTACCAAAACCTTCTTGGCGCACGGTGCGTTCAGATTTAGCGACAGAGAATAAAGCACCAATTGTATCATCAGCAAATGTGTTGCTGATCATAAACACCATCCGTGGGTCTACTTCTTCAGTGAGGTCGTTATAACCGGCTTGCGCAGACGCGGCAACATGAAAACCGGTTGAATCAAAAGGCCGTGCGGAATACATATCAACGGTACCTGCTATGCCACCTTCTTCGGTTGCGGCCGTTGGGGTTTTTTGAATATCAACACGATTAAATAACTCCGATGCAAATATATTAAAATCAAATGCACGGCCCCCATTTACACCACCACCTGAGTCAGTACCATCGGTACTTGCGGGTACTTCCATGCCATTTAGGGTAGTACGAGTAAACGCCGGACCTAAGCCACGTAAGGTAATTTGTCGTCCTTCGCCACCTTCACGGGAAATAGCCACCCCAGGAATACGTTGTAATGATTCGGCGATATTCAGATCGGGAAACTTACCAATATCTTCAGCCGCGATAGATTCAGTGGTATTTACTTCAAAACGTTTAGTTGCTAACGATTTATTTAATGATGATCTAAATCCAGTTACTTGAATTAACTCAATGTCATTTTGGGCTTTAGTCTCTGTTTGTGGCTGTTCATCGGCTGCGATTGCATATGATGTTGTGCCCAGTAGTAAGGCACTAACAATGCAGTTAAGTGGCTTAAGAACGAATTTATTTGCAGTCTTCATTGTGTGTTCCTTTTTATGCTGTTGATTTGAGCTTTTATTTTTATTCTGCACTATGTTTTTGTGTTGCTTTGTTTAGCAAAAAAAATATAAATCAATGATATTAATCAATAAATTTATTATTTTAGCCAGTGGCAATAATAATAGCAGTGCAATTGCTACCGGTGGCATGGAGGTCAAGCTATCTCTAAAAAAGCGTATTGTCAAACGTAAAAAATCACATGTTTGATGTTTTATTTACATTTATTTTGCAGTAAAAGCACATTTACTATTGGCTGAATTTTATTCAGCACTATGATTTAACTTGTTATTTGCCACCGGTGGCAGTTGGTGGTATGTTTATAATGACAACTACATTTAGGTAAAATTATTTTTCACTTAACTGCAAAAAATAATTTTATAACGGGCTAAACTGATTTTTTAAAAACAACAAAGAGCGAGTAGAATGGGAAAATTAATAGCAGCAATACTTATGATGATGAGTTTTTCAAGTATGTCAGCAACCACTAAAGTTCAGCTTTTTATGGCGGGGGATTCAACCATGTCAATTAAAGACGTGAAGGATTACCCTGAAACAGGATGGGGAATGCCATTTAGTATCTTTTTTAATGACAGTATCGACGTTAAAAATCGTGCTAAAAATGGCCGTAGTACACGTACCTTCATCAGTGAAGGCTTGTGGGCGGGCATTATAAATGAACTTAATAAAGATGATTTTGTGATCATTCAGTTTGGTCATAACGATCAGTCTAAACAGAAAGTGGACCGCTACACCACACCAGCACAATATAAGCAAAATCTAGTTAATTTTATTGCCGAAGTAAGAGCAAAGCAGGCACAACCATTACTGATGACTCCGGTAACGCGACGTAACTTTGATGAAAAAGGCCAGATCAAGGATACCCATCCTATTTATGCCGATATAGTCAGAGACGTAGCGCAGCAAACTGGAGTTGATTTTATTGACATGGAACGAATAACCCAACAGTATTTTCAAAAGCTTGGTGGCATCAATTCACGCTTACGCTTTATGCATATAGCAGCTAACCTGCACCCAAATTACCCTATGGGCGTAGAAGACAATACTCATTTCAATGAACTCGGTGCTCGAGAAGTTGCTCAATTAGTATTAACAGCAATGAAAAAAATAAATCACCCACTCGTTGCACAATTACGTATACCTGATCCAAAACACTTAAAATAAAATTAATGATTGAATTACCCACCTAGCAGACCCATTACTGTAAACATGGTTAAATTATTTTGACCATGTTTATCACTTAATTAAAGGCAATGAGGAGTACGCATGTCTGGGTTATCTGCAATACCGTTTTCTTTACTTGAGCTAAGCCCAATGAAACAAAACGCCACTGTCTCAAGTACTCTGGCAAATAGTGTCGCTTACGCACAAAAAGCGGATGAACTCGGTTTTAACCGATTTTGGATGGCAGAGCATCACAATATGTTGGGTATTGTTTGCGCTGCAACCTCAGTGTTAATTGGCCATATAGCTGGGAAAACAAAGAATATTCGCGTTGGTGCTGGCGGAGTCATGTTACCCAATCATCCGCCACTGGTCGTTGCAGAGCAATTTGGTACATTAGAAAGCCTTTACCCTGGACGTATTGATCTCGGGCTTGGTCGTGCACCGGGTAGTGATCATATAACCAGTCGAGCACTTAGGCGGGATGAACGCCGTGCAGAAAACTTTGCAGAAGAAGTCACAGAGCTACAAACTTTACTTGGCCCATATGATGGCAGCCATCCGGTACGGGCGATCCCAGGTGAAAACACCAATGTGCCCATATGGTTATTAGGCTCCAGTTTATACAGCGCACAGCTGGCGGCTAAAAAAGGCCTACCGTATGCCTTTGCAGGGCACTTTGCGCCACGCTTTGTTTATGATGCAATTGCATTATATCGACGCGAGTTTCAACCTTCAGAGGTACTGGCTAAACCTCATGTAATGCTGGGGCTTCCCGTGGTAGCAGCCGATACGGATGAACAAGCGCAGTTTTTAGCAACCACATCAAAACAACGTATTTTAGCTCTATTACGTGGCGATCCATTATGGTTAAAGCCACCAGTATCAACAATGGATGGGTTGTGGAGCGCACAAGAGCAAGCACAGGTTGAGAACTTTCTAGGACTGTCGGTGGTGGGTAGCCCAATCACCGTTGCCCATAAATTAGCCATGCTAGCCAAAGAGCTGAGTGTTGATGAATTTATTTTTACCAATGATTTGTATGAAAGTGAAGATAGACATCGCGCTCTGGAAATTTTAATGGCAATAAAATCTTAACAGTTAAAAATTTAAATTCTGAAAAGTTAACGCAATCTAACAAACATTAAGCAACGGCTCATTTTATCATTGCTATCCTACCTTTACTGGCTAGAGCAAACGCTCTAGCTAGTTCCTATATTTTTAAATAGCGCACTTAACGCGACCGCAGACACCATTTAGTGTTCTGTTTTATTAATCAATCAGATTTATATAATCAATTTTAACGTTTAAGTTAAACACCTTAAAATGAAGCTATAAACCAGTAAAGCAATAACAAAGGAAGGCATAGTTTGCAATCTCAAGACCCTAAAATCACCAATACTTTCAATAAAACAGCATTGATCGCAGAAGGGGGTGGGCAACGAGGGATTTTCACCGCGGGTGTACTCGATGCATGGCTTGAACATGAATATGATCCATTTGATTTATTTATTGGTACTTCTGCAGGTTCACAAAACTTAACTAGCTATTTAGCGCGTCAAAAAGGCTATGCTAAACGCTTGATCAGAGGGCTTTCCCGTCATAAACGGTTTTTTCAATTAGGCCGTGGTTTAGTGGGAAAACATATAGTCGACTTAGACTGGTATTTTGATAAAACCACCGAAGTTAACAGAGCACTTGATTTTACAACCGCAAAAGCCAGTTTAGGTGAACGAGAGCTGCTGATCACTGCAACCAATGCCCGTGACCGCAAAGCTTATTTTTTATCTCCAACCGGGGAAGGCCAACAATGGCGAGAGCTATTAAAAGCGTCAAGTGCGCTGCCATTTTTGTATAGACAAGGTGTAAAGCTCACACCCTGGTTAAACGCATTAGCTGCCAATGAAATAGATAAAACTGATCTACACGCTGAGTCAGACTTTTACTTAGATGGGGGCCTTGCTGCGCCACTTCCGGTGCGCGAAGCCTATCATCGTGGTGCCCGTAAAATTGTGGTAATACGTACTGTTGATCAAAATTTTCAAGCGCAATCGGCATGGGTCAACAAATTAAAAGCGTTTGTTTGTGCCTCTGGGTATTGCCCAAAAACATTAGACTATTTATTACAACACGAACAAGCCTATGAAGATGAGTTAGCATTTATTGCCAACCCTCCGAAAGATGTAGAAATAATACAAATTTTTGCAAAGCAAAAGCTTTCAAGCAAATTACTCGGTAGTTCAACCAGTGATCTACGTCGGGATTATAAATTAGGCTTATTAGCGGGTAATAGCTATTTTACTGAGCAATACCCAGCAACCAATCCGCACACAGTTGCTGTGGCTAACTAATTGCTGTAGATGAATTTATTGCAATGAGTTGCATCTCAGTTGTAGTAAGCATCACGCGTTGTTTGTAATTAAAAAGCGAGTCATAAATGACGCGCATTCACGGCCTTAGGCCTGCATTTATAATTACTGATCGCGGCGCCAGTGAACACAAAGGCCAGTGCAATTAGAATTGACCAAGAAAAATGTATTTGTTGAGCCAGAACCAGTAACAGGGTAGAAAGTAACGGTGTTAAAAAACTTAATGAGGCAAGTAAGGTTTTATTACCTCGTTTTAAAGCGATGTCCCATAAGTAAAATGCGCCGCCCACAGGTCCTAACCCCAACAAAAGAATACCCACAGCCTGCGATAATGAAAAACCTGTGACTGTTTGTTCAAAAAATATATGTGCCAATAAGGCTAAAATGGCGACATACAGAGAAAGCCAACCAATATCATCAACGTGATTATCAAAGCGAGTCATTAACCATGAATAACTCGACCATAATAGCGCACAGCTCGAAGCAAATAGGTAGCCTAAAAAGTACTGGCTATTGGCAGCAAAACCACTGCCATCGCTGATTAAAAACACAATCCCTATAAAACCAACCAGACCGCCTAAAATCGCATTTATTTTGTGTTTAGACTGCGCGACAAAAACGCCTAGTAACAACGGCCATAAATAGACAATCAGGCTAACTTCGATCAATGGCGCATATTTAAGTGCCATAAAATAACAAAAATGAAAACCAAATAAGCCAGTTATGCCAATAATTGTTTGCGCCTTACCAAGTGTTGGTTGTGTTAACAAAGGCTGCTTGCTAACAAGCCGTTTAATAAACAGCAATAAGAACGACACAAAAAAGCACATAAATAGTAACTGAAAAGCCGGTAATGATTTAGTTAAATTACCTAACAGTGCTAATGCACCCCATAAAAAAATAGCTAATACGCCGAAACTTGTAGACATAGCAAACTTTTGATTAAAAATTGATAAAAGTAGTTTATCAATTTTACTATTTAACACTGTGCTTAAAAGGCGATATTGTTGACGTTAAAGCTGCTTTTTCAAGTTCTGTGGCGATTGTTTGAAATAGCACGTGAAGGCGCGACTAAAAGCCGAGGGGTCGTTATAACCAATCTGCTCAGCAATTCTTGCGATAGCTAAATCAGAGTAACAAAGTAAGGATCGCGCATGTTCCATTCGTAATTGCGTGTGATATTTAACTGGGCTGGTGTGCATGCTTTGTTTAAAAACCGCTTTGAATTGGGTAACACTTAAACATGCCAACGCCGCCATATCACTCAATGTATAGTCTATCGATAAATCTTTTTTTATTAATAACAAAACGTTATTTATCCGTGGATCAATAGTCGCATTGCTAGTTTGTTGTTTGAGTAGGAGCAAAAATAAATTAAAACATAACGCGGTTTCATCTTCGTTAGTTACACCTTGCAGCTGCTTTTGAGTAAAACTTAGATAACTCATTAATTTATCGTCAATACTGAAACAGGGCGTCTTCATTGTCGTTAAGTTATCGGGCAACTTTAATAAATCGGCCACGATAAAACGCGCATTTTCATCTGATTTAAACGCATGTAGGGTATTTTTAGGGATCACCACACATTGGCCAACCCCAACAGGTGCTGCAAAATTATTCATGCTAATTTCTATATAGCCACAAAGCGGTAAAACAAGTTGGTGATAGTGGTGCTGGTGGCTGTGGATTTTTCGCGTGTAGTATCGGATCGATAAGTTATTCATCTATCAAATTTAATAATTGCTACTGACAAACAAGCATGAACGCTATTGTAGGGTGTTGTAAATAACTTTTTGCTATTTTAACACACTCAATACTTGCTAATTTATATCAGCAAGATAAAGTATTGCCAACTAAATATTCTAAAGTTTCGCATTTATATTCAATTTGACGGATCGTAATAATAACAAGGGCAAACATGTTTGATTTGATCGTAGGCAGGATAAATAATCTGCTTTGGGGCGAAGGGCAAATACTGATCTACATTTTACTATTCACTGGTATTTGGTTTTCTGTACGTTTAAAACTGATTCAAATTTTTAAATTTAAACACATGTTCAGCCTGCTCAAAGGTAGTAGCCAATGCGATAAAAACGACATTAGTTCGTTTCAAGCATTGTGTACCGGATTAAGTGCTCGGGTTGGCACGGGGAATTTAGCTGGCGTTGCTGTGGCAATATCATTAGGTGGCAGCGGCGCGATATTTTGGATGTGGGTGATTGCCATATTAGGCATGGCTACAGGGTTTGCTGAAAGCGTACTTGGCCAAGTGTATAAAGTACGCGATAGCCAAGGCGAATTTAGAGGCGGCCCCGCTTATTATATTCAGCAAGGAATAGGCAGTCGCAGCCTCGCTATCGCGTTTGCGCTGTGTTTGTTCTTAGGCTATGGCTTTACTTTTAGCGCGATGCAAACCAACACCATTACCGATGCGCTTAATTTCGCTTTTGAAATTCCAACCTTTTATTCTGGCATAGTGATAACCCTACTTGCAGGCTCTATTATACTGGGCGGCTTTAAAGCTATCGCCCGCTTTGCTGAGCGCGTAGTGCCGGTGATGGGCATTGTATTTGTACTGGCAGCAGTGATTATTACCTTGATTAACGTCACCCAAGTACCCGCTATGTTAAAGGATATATTCTTATCTGCTTTTGGCCTGCAAGAGGCGGGAGCTGGCGCAATGGGCGCAGCGATAAAAAATGGTATTCAACGTGGCCTTTATTCAAATGAGGCTGGCGCGGGCAGTGTGCCGCATGCATCAGCCAGTGCGTCGCCTATTCCAAATCACCCGGTTACCCAAGGGTATATTCAAATGCTTGGGGTGTTTTTTGATACCATCGTGTTGTGTAGTTGTACAGCGGTGATCATCTTACTGGCTGATGTTGATATCAGTGGTGAGATGGAAGGCATTCGCTTAACACAAGCGGCAATGACCGCGCATTTAGCGCAAGGAGGGGTGTATTTTGTGGCAGCCGCTATTAGCTTATTTGCTTTTACCTCGGTGGTGGCTAACTACGCCTACGCCGAAAGTAATCTACATTTATTTAAGCTCGATAATAAACTAGGGCGTGGTATTTACACACTTTTATACTTATCTATGATGATGTGGGGCGCATCTGCCACATTAAAAGAAGTGTGGGACTTAGCCGATATTGCCCTTGGTTTGATGACAGTCGTCAATGTAATTGCCATAATACTGCTCACCCCGACTATTTTAAATGTCACAGCCGATTATAATAGGCAACGAGCCCAAGGGATTGAACCTGAATTTAATGCAAAAAATGTGCTTGTGCAAGGTAAAACCGAGCAGGGAATTTGGCACTAAATATAACGATTAAAGTGAATGTTTTTGCATAAATATTCACTTTGCCAATAGTTAAAAATAATGAAGTATTTTCATGATTGATATTTATGCAGGTAACACTGCAGCAAAAATAATAACTGAGCAGGGCTTTAACCCCGACCTTTTTAGCAGCTTTTTAGGGGCATCCGGTGGCCCTAAATGGTTTACGTTATTTGGCTTAGATAAATATATTTTTGGTGAGTTTTTTAAACACCGATCATCACCACTGAATTTGATCGGCTCGTCGGCGGGAGCATTTAGAGCAGCGTGTTTTTCACAACATGATCCGGTGGCAGCCATTGAGCGTTTGGCAAAATCATATAGTGAAACGCGTTACTCGAGTAACAAACCAACACCGCAAGAAATAACCAGCAAAGCCCGCGCTTTACTCGAAGATGTGTTTGGCAATAATGGCGTGACAGAAATAATCAACAACCCCATTTTTAAAGCACATTTTATTGTCGCAAAATCAAATGGCTTAGTAGCAAGTGAACTCAAAGCATTACAGCTATTGGGCCTGAGCAAAAGTTATTTAACCAATCGCGTAAACCGGCGCTTTTTAAATAAACAATACGAACGCTTTATTTTTCAAGCGCCTAATAGTGATTTAGCCCTTGAAGACAGCTATCAATTTAAAACTACACAGCTAGATTTAAACAAAGATAATTTAAAAGATGCGCTATTAGCATCGGGCTCAATCCCGTTGGTGATGCAAGGTATAAAAAATATTATCGGCGCGCCAGCGGGCATGTATCGCGATGGCGGTATTGTTGATTACCATTTTGATTTAAAAATTAACAACCCAGGTTTAATTTTATACCCGCACTTTAATAGCGAACCAAAAGCAGGGTGGTTTGATAAAAATTTAAAACGTAAAGTCGCGTCACAAAATTACGATAACGTAGTAATGATCACCCCATCAAAACAATTCATCGCCGGCTTACCTTACGGAAAAATCCCCGACAGAAACGACTTCACCAATCTCGATGCGGATACACGTATAAAATATTGGCGAACAGTGTTTAGCGAGACTGAAAAATTAGCCGATGATTTTGATAAAAAACTCAATAGTGAAAATGTTGATCTGAAAATAACTGAATGATCTAATCTATCAAGTAATGTAGTTTATGACTGATAGTTAACAACCCATAAATCACGGTACGTAATATTAAAGAAAAGGGCGAAAAGCCCTTTTTATTAATGGTTTAAGCTTGCTGTCAGTTGTGACAGTTTGACTCTAGTGATACATAGGGTCACAAGCCTTAACGTATCTTATTTCATTTTCTTTTGTTCGATTATTTAGATATAAATCGGTAAAATAATTACAAACATCAAGCTTTTCCTTAAACTCTTCTTTTGTATATTTAGAACGTAATTCACGCATATATTTATCGACTTTATTTTGATTTGACTCAATCTGTAATTTCTTCTGACGTTCCATAGCAAGTTCAAGCTGATGTTCAAATGTTAGGGCTTTGGACTCTTTAGTAACTTTTTCATGTTCTTTAATATTACTTATGTAATTTTGAAGTTTATTGTATTCGTAGGCTTCTTTAGCAAACCAAAGAGTAGCACCAGCAACGACGATAATGAGGTACAGCTTAATATCATTGAAATTCATATTTAGTCCTTTAAATAGAAATAAGCTTGAGCATAATAACAATATTTTTTAATCTAATATAAATACATATAAGCCAATAATTCATGGTACGTAAGTATAATAAAAGAGCGAAAAGCCACTGTATCTTAACCGATTAAGCTGGCGTAACCATTGACAACAAGTCACTTGAGCGAGCTGAGCAGAAAGTACTTTCTTATCTTTACCAGATTATATTCAGTTGGATTTTGGCGATAGTCTTTTATAAAAAAGTTCACAATATGATGGAGTTCTAGTTAGAACTTATCAGCCTATTGAAAAGCTTCTCAAGATAATGGTTATAGTCGACTTGTTCATCAGAATTAACATTTTTTGCTAAGTTTATAATATCATTATCATCAAGTGGAATTATAAACCCACGGTGATCATTAGCTGTATCGATACACCGCTGAATCAATTTCTCTTTATCTTCAATATCCCTATAAACTAAGAAACCAACTTTGCCTCTACTGGGTGAAAACCGCCCAGATAATTGATCAATCTCTGGGTTACTGATTTCATTAGAATAATTTTTACATTCGACAAAAATCTGAGATGATGGGTGATGTAGTGCTAGCCAATAAAAAAAACCACTTTTAGCTTCATTATTATAAGTAATATCGATTCTTTTTCTTTTTTGGTGGATATTATGCTGCTTTTTAGGATTACACAGGGATGGATAAAATACTAAAGTAAGAATTCTTTCAATAATATCTTCATATTTTGTTGCATACTTAGTCCCTTTTTTTGTTTCCTTTAATTCCTCTAATAAAGGGGTAACATCTGGCTTTTTAGATTTTTCAACAAAAGCAAAATCATCAAAACTCATAGGCTTCAAAGGTTCTTCAGCTTTTTGTTCACGATATTCTTCAAGTATGTTAGGCCTAAGACGGGCTTGCTCAGCGACAGCAAGCTTATCTTTACCATACTTTTTAATTAAATCTTTTTTGTGAACACGGTGATTACCATTTTTTAATAATCTCACTAATGGTGAGTGCGATTCTATATGCTCACGTTGCATTTCTGGTAATAAATAGTGGCGGTAAAAATCAGAAGAGCTATAACTAAGCTTCATTCTAACTAAAAGTTTAGGTACTAAAATGACTTTACCATGGGGAGTTATGGGTAAAGATATTAACCTCTCTTCCCAAACCTCCAGTATTGGATTCCATATTGGTCCAGAGGGGATGTCAGGAGTCATATTAACACCATAATAATTACACATATCTTGGGTGTATTTGATTAATGGCCCTCTTAAAATATTACAGACAGCATCAGAAATCATATCACTACCAATGTTTGGGATTAACAAAGCAGTATCTTCTAAATCTTTGAGTAGCCCTGTAATTGCAGCATTGCTACTTGTTAACGCACTCCAAACAGTATCTGCGGATTCAACACCAAAACCATGACCTCTTGACTTTCCTTTGGAGTAACCAAGGTGGAATTCATTAGATTCATTTAGAGAAGATAAGAGCGATTTAGCCCTTTTATGATCACTTTTTTTAATAGCTTTAAGTACAGCTTCAAAAAAAGTTTGAAGCATAGAAGACAGTTCGTTACCCCAATTAGAATCAAGTTTTTTTATTGCAATAGGTTCAAGAAATACTGCTAAATCAGTATCTATTGGTATATCTACGAAATCTAAGTAAGGTTGTGTTCTATCTAATTCAAAGTACTCTGAAAATCTCATTCTAAATTCCCTTTTATAATTGATTACATAAGTTAACAGATAGTTGGACTTAGGACTACTAATAAATCTATAAGCGGGTAGGTCTTTAAGAAACGAATAAGTTTCGCCTCTGACGTAAAAAACTATCAGACATTACATTGATTGGCTTATTGCCTAAGGTATCTTTCATTCTCTTACCTATTTAATTTTTGAAATAATTGTATGATTCGATTAACTAATGAAGACCTTAAGGAAGCGTTGAAAAAAAAAGAAAAAATTTGATTGAGTGTTATTGCGCAGCAAAGCTGCGCTTTATTTAGCTTCCAGTATGTCTAGATAAGTCACCTACAATTTCCAATAGCCGATTTTGTAAATCAAATAAATATTGGTTCTGCGTTTTATTTTGCTCCTTAAGTGTTTTGTACATGGTTTCAGATTTTCTTGCTGACCATCGGAAGGTTTAACTTTTCCCCAAGGGGTGGTCATTGTATTATCGTAATCTGAAATTCTGCAATCTACGCATGGGCGAGTAGGAGAAAATAGCCTAGATAAATTATTGAGATTTGGTTTGGCTGAGCGTTTGATAAAAGTATAGCTATAAGAAAATTTGAATTAAAATTAATTGAAAAATTTAAGCTATAAGTTATTTTTAGCTGATAGCTGATAGCTGATAGCTGATAGCTGATAGCTGATAGCTGATAGCTGATAGCTGATAGCTGAT
>NZ_DRGM01000056.1 GCF_011050055.1 Pseudoalteromonas prydzensis
ATATACAACTGATCGATCAAATCATTACTGCCATCTGCATTATCATAAATGAACAGCGCATCTTCTAAAATGAAAGGGCCATCTTCATCATTAATTTGATTTATCGGTGAGGGTGACGAGTACGCTTTTGCCTTTGTTTGGCTATAGAAAAAGTCAGTATGCCACTCAAGACCGCCTAAGCTGCTATTGAACATAAAGCCAGTCGAGAGACTCTCAAATGGCGTATCCAGATAATCGTCTTGATTTGGGTAATAGGCACAAATGTCTTCGCCAAATTCAGTTGTAACTAATTCAGTTTGGCAATTTGGCGCTGGCAATTCATTCCCATCACGCGAGCTGTAATAATAAATATTCGGTGCGTTTTCAAGTTTTGGTAAGTACGAATAACTATTTACTAGTGGCGATGATGCCGTGAAATCACGATCGGTGGCTTTAAAGGCGTTACGGTCAAAAATATCGGCAAAAACCGTTAAGTTACTCTCACCAATGTTTGTACCGTATACTAGGTTAAGTTGTTTTTTACCTTCATCATGACTGTTAAAGCTATTTGCGTAGGATGCATTTACTTCAGCGCCTTCAAAGTCATCTTTTAAAATATAGTTAATTACACCCGCGACGGCATCTGCACCGTAAACCGCTGAAGCACCGGTTGCAAGAATATCAATGCGCTCGATAGCTGCCAGTGGAATTGAGTTCACATCGACAAAGTTTTCCGTGCCAGCAGCAAATGAGCTGGGCGCAACTCGGCGGCCGTTAATCAGTGTTAATGTGGCTGATGGGCCCATGCCACGAAGGCTTGCAGCAGATTGCCCCGCAGGGGTTGAGGTTGACGTGCCACCGCTTTCTGAGGTGGAAAAAGTGCCGCTACCACCTTTGAATACGGACAAATCCTTTAGTAATTCGTGAATCGTGTTGGCGCCAGAGCGTTTGATGGCATCTTGATCTAATACCGTTAATGGGATCGTTCCTTCAAGATCGACGCCTTTTAAACGTGATCCGGTGACTTCTACTCGTTCAATGTTTTCAGCTTTAGTGTTTTCTTGCGCATACAAAAAAGTTGGGCAAAGCACTGCGCTTATTGCCGTTGCAATTGTTAATTGACGAAACATATGGGTTTACCTTTGTCTTTATTTTAAGCACAGGTGTACTGTACAGTGCTTATTTTTTGATTATTTAGACAGGGCCGTGATCGATAGACACAGTTAGCCCCTCACAGAGAATGTGAGGTAGTGGCTACTCGTCAAACCACTCCGAAAGGTAGTGAGGAGAGTAGAAATATGTACACAGCGATGTTGCGTTTTTAAACATAATTCCAATCCAAAAGGTTTTTGACAAAGCTAGTATTTGGGTGCTAGCTTACTCGCGATTTAAAAGTTCCTTATTTTTATAGCAAGCATAAAGTTTTACTGCAAGCTATTTTTTATCATTTTTTACATGAGTATAACATTATGGAAAACTTTCGGGAACATCTTGCAAAGAGCTCTAAATGTGGTTTTTTTGCTGCTTTTATACTGACAATAGCTGCTTTTTCGGCGAATATATCTGCAAATCAAACTGAGCAAACCTTGCTGTTAGTCGGTGGCGCATTGACGACTTGTTCAAGTTTAAGTCCTAAAAATTGCATTGAAAAAACATCATTAATAGGAAAAAAAGCGAATCAATTTCAATTGACAGGCAAAGCACTACGAGAAATAAAAAGCCAATGGCCTGATGATAGTACTAATAATCGCAATGAAACCTTGCGGGTTTTATCAAAAATTGCCAAGCAACAGCCTGATCTTATCGATAAAGGCTCTTTACTGTGGGCTTGGCGGGATTTAGATAGCCGTTCGCTCAATAATTTAACTGACCGAGAATATAACTTTGTGACTGATATGCTGGAAGTGGCGGTTGTAGATGCTAAAGGCCAGCGCATAAAAGAAACGGTGCAAAGTAAACAAAATAATGAACTGGCTGCCAATGATATAGTTAATTTTATTTCCGCAACCGCTAAAGTAAATAGTGAACAGCCGAGCTTATTAGCTATCACAGCATCGAGTCGCGACCCTTATGAATCGGCTGACTTTTACGAAGGCCTACTGAATTTTGATGGTGTTGAAAGTACCTGGCTTGCATTAACGCCGGCATTAGCACAAGCAATCACAACTGGGCAATGTGAAAAACTAGCGCAATTTCGTGAGCAAAATATGCAGGTGTTTAATCGCCACAAAATCTACCCTGATCGTATTCAAGCAGAGCAACAATTATGCGACGCGGGTGTTGATAATTTAGTTGCAAAAATCGAATCTGCAACAGGCATTATGCTCAACGGTGGCGACCAAAGTTTAACTCGAAAAGTGTTATTTGATGATGCGGGCAAGCCGTATCCATGGTTTGATGCTATACGTACACGTCCGTTATTGGTAGGTACAAGTGCAGGCACAGCCATTCAAAGTGGTGGCAGTAACCAGTTTGGTAGTGTTGCGATGATCACCAATGGTACTAGCTTAGCTGCATTACGCGATGGTGCGCATGCCGTTTCTGCACCGAGTGAACGTTGTGAAGATGATTGTAGCCAAGGGCTAAGCGCAGATGCATTAACTTATCAAACTAATGGTGGGTTGGGCAGCTTTAGTGCAGGTATAGTCGATACCCACTTTAGTGAGCGAAATCGTACTGTGCGTTTAGCGACATTGCTTGCAAAAACAGGGCAACAGTATGGCTTTGGTGTTGATGAAACGACAGCCTTGGTATTCATAAAATCACAACAGAGTACGATTGTGACAGTACTAGGTAAGCATGGGGTAGTACATCTAAATAAGGGCAAAGATAAATACAGTTTTGATTATTCATTTTGGCCAGCCGGTGCGATTATAGATGTAACATCCCAAGGCTACCAATTAAGCCAACGTACTATAGACAGCGTTTTGCCTGCGATTAAAATGCCGCCTTTGCCGGTGCAGCGTTTTAATAACATACTTAGCGATGCTAAATTACGCTCTCTAACCCAAGCAATGTGTTTAAGTAATGAGCAGTCAGCGGTAGGTCAGCAAGATGAGTTTATAGTGACTTTAAATGCCAGCAAAAATACCCAATACCAGCGATTAAATTCAAGCCGTTATGGTTGTGCAATTACGCAACTTAACGTGACTGTTACAACGATTCAGTAAGCTTTTAGATAAGCTGCTTATGTCGTAAGCAGCTTATTTTAACGTGCTAACCTCACTCAGCTCTTACGCTAGTATCGGTGATGTTGTAGTGTACGTGCTACTGATACTAAGCAGCGCGATGATTATTCCACTTGCTTAAAATAGCTGCTCTCAACACCTCCTCTGGCGATATTTTATATTCTGCATTTACGCGTTTATTTAGTTATCGAGTTGTGCTGATTTTTATCGCGCAGTCAAGCCTTTTTACAGCCCTTTACATACCCTAACATCTTTGCAAAATAATTCTCAATTAGCATTGGCAAGTTTAATAAATTAATTTAGAATGATCGTTCATTCTAAATTAAGGGTAGTTAACATGCAGCGTTCTCGCGTCGTTCTTTTTACTGTTACCGCTTTAGCAAGTGCCGTTGTTTTATCTGGTTGCGATCAAACTCAGCAGGCGAGTGCGCAAGCGCAACAACCATCTCCAGTTGGCGTCATCACATTAAAAAGCCAATCATTAACGCTCACTAAGGAGCTACCTGGGCGAGTAACCGCGTCTCAAGTGGCGGAAATTCGTCCTCAGGTAAACGGCATTATTCAATCTCGTTTATTCACTCAAGGTGCCGAAGTTAAAAAAGGTCAGGCGTTATACCAAATCGATCCAGCTACATTTGAAGCGCAAGTTGCGACCAGTAGAGCGGCGATCACTAAAGCACAAGCGAGTATTGCTAATGCCAAAGCTAAGTCAGAGCGGTATTCAGAGTTATTAGCAATAAAAGCAGTAAGCCAGCAAGATTATGACGAAGCAGATGCTAATTATAAAGGTGCTCAAGCGGACTTATTAACTGCGCAAGCGCAGTTGAAAACGGCGCAAATTAATCTTAATTACAGTAAAGTTTTGTCGCCTATTAGCGGTCAAATTGGTAAATCTAATGTCACGGCTGGTGCCTTGGTTAGTGCGAACCAAGCAACGACATTAGCAACTGTCACCCAGCTTGATCCTATCTATGTTGACTTAACTCAATCGAGCAGTGAATTAACACGGTTGAAAAAAGCGATAGCCAACGGTGAGCTTGATAAAGACTTAGCAATCCATTCAGAAGTTGAACTAAAAATGGAAGATGGCTCAGTGTATCAACACAAAGGTACTTTACAGTTTTCTGAAGTGACAGTTGACCCAAGCACAGGCTCAGTAACGTTACGTGCTGAATTTCCAAATCCAGAAAAACTATTGCTGCCAGGCATGTATGTGAGAGCGGTGATTGTGGAAGGCGTAAAAACTAACGCGATTTTAGCACCACAACGTGGTGTTAGCCGTAACACCAAAGGCGAGCCTACGGCGATGGTGGTGAGTAAAGAAAACACTGTTGAAGCACGGGTATTAAAAACTGACCGCACAGTCGGTGCTAATTGGTTAGTGACAAGTGGCTTAAATGATGGCGATCAATTGATTGTTGAAGGCTTACAAAAAATAGCCCCTGGCGCACCTGTTAATGCCGTGCCAGCCGAAACCGCAGCTAAAACTCAATAACGGAGTATTTTAATGTCACGATTTTTTATCGACAGGCCTATTTTTGCATGGGTACTGGCCATAGTGGTTATGTTGGCAGGTATACTGGCGATCAAAGGGCTACCCATTGCTCAGTATCCTGCGATTGCGCCGCCAGCAATTAGTATTCAAGCAAACTATCCTGGTGCGTCTGCACGCACACTAGAAGATACAGTAACGCAAGTTATTGAACAAAAGATGAAAGGCTTAGATGGCTTGTTGTACATGTCATCAACCTCTGAATCAAACGGCTCAGCTTCATTAACGCTGACGTTTGATGCGGATACCGACCCTGATATTGCACAGGTGCAAGTGCAAAACAAACTCGCCTTAGCTACGCCATTGTTGCCGCAAGAAGTGCAGCGTCAAGGTGTATCGGTGGCCAAATCTGCCCGTAACTTTTTAATGGTGGTGGGTTTTGTATCTGAAGATGGCAGCATGAATAACATCGACATTGGTGATTATGTTGCTTCCAATGTGCAGGATATTGTCTCGCGGGTAAATGGGGTAGGTGAAGTACAGCTGTTTGGCTCGCAGTATGCGATGCGTATCTGGCTTGACCCTAATATGCTGCAAAAATATAAACTGACTCCTGCTGATATTAGTGCATCAATCAGTGCGCAAAATGCGCAAGTATCTGCCGGCCAGCTAGGCGCTCTTCCGGCTATTTCTGGTCAGCAGCTTAATGCCACAGTGACGGCGCAAAGCCGATTACAAACCCCTGATCAGTTTAGAGATATTTTTGTAAAAACCAACCCCGATGGCTCCGTTGTACGTTTAGGCGATGTTGCTAAAGTTGAACTCGGTGGTGAAAACTACGGTGTTGTGGCACGTTTTAATGGCAAGCCAGCATCAGGCTTAGGGGTCAAACTGGCCAGTGGCGCAAACGCACTCGATACTGCTGCAGGTGTAAAAGCCGCATTAGCGGAACTAGAACCGTTTTTTCCTGAAGGCTTAGCAAGTGTTGTACCTTACGATACTACGCCATTCGTTTCTTTATCGATTGAAAAAGTAGTCAGTACATTAATTGAAGCGGTTGTGCTGGTGTTTTTAGTTATGTATCTGTTTTTACAGAACTTTAGAGCAACACTAATTCCGACCATTGCAGTGCCGGTGGTCTTGCTTGGTACGTTTGCTGTACTGCAAGTATTGGGCTATTCAATTAATACCTTAACTATGTTTGCCATGGTATTAGCTATCGGCTTATTAGTGGATGACGCCATCGTTGTGGTTGAAAACGTTGAGCGGGTAATGACCGAAGAAAAGCTGTCACCGCTTGAGGCAACCCGCAAATCAATGGATGAGATCAAAGGTGCGTTGGTCGGTATTGCTATGGTGCTATCTGCGGTATTTGTGCCAATGGCGTTTTTTGCAGGCTCCACAGGGGTTATTTATCGTCAGTTCTCAGTGACCTTAGTAACAGCGATGAGTTTATCTGTGTTAGTGGCACTTATTTTAACACCGGCGCTGTGTGCAACCATGTTAAAGCCAAGTCACGTACATAATAACAAATCATTGTTTGGTCGTTTCTTTATCGGCTTTAACCGTGGTTTTGATAAAACTAATAATGGCGCACAGAGCTTTGTTGGTCGCATGATCAAACACAGTAAACGTTATTTATTGTGCTATGGCTTAATTGTTGGTGGCATGATTTTTATCTTCTCACAATTGCCTTCTGCATTTTTACCAGACGAAGACCAAGGTATCTTATTTAACCAAGTAAGTTTACCAGCCGGTGCGACAACGGAGCAGACATTAAAAGTTGTAGAGAAAATGGAAAAGCATTTCCTCGAAGATCAATCTGAAGCGGTACGCTCAGTATTTAGTGTTACGGGCTTTAGTTTTGCAGGGTCGGGTCAAAATGCGGCGATTGGCTTTGTAGGCTTGAAACATTGGGATGAACGCCAACGTGATGATTTATCAGTCGGTGCCGTTGCAGGAAAAGCAATGGGTTACTTCTCAACGATTAAAGAAGCCTTTGTATTTGCCTTCCCACCACCTGCGGTAGTAGAACTAGGTACTGCTAATGGTTTTACCCTATTTTTACAAGACAGGGTGGGACTCGGTCACGATAAACTATTAGAAGCGCGTAATATGTTGCTTGGTATGGCCGCACAAAGCCCTGTACTTGCAGGTGTGCGTCCTAATGGTCAAGAGGACAAACCAGAGCTTGAGTTGGATATTGATTTAGCAAAAGCAGAAGCGTTCGGCCTGAAACAAAGTGATATCAATAATACCTTGTCTACAGCGTGGGGTAGTAGCTATGTAAATGACTTTATTGACCGTGGTCGAGTGAAGAAAGTTTACCTGCAAGGCACGCCTGAATCACGTATGGCACCTGAGGACTTAGACAAATGGTACGTACGTAACAGCAGTGGTGAAATGGTGCCATTTACTGCGTTTGCTCAGTCATATTGGACTTATGGCTCGCCTCGTCTTGAGCGTTATAACGGTTTTTCAGCGATGGAAATTCAAGGCTCAGCAGCGCCTGGTTACAGTACCGGCCAAGCCATGGATGAAATGGAAAAACTGGTTAAACAATTACCGCCAGGTATTGCCTTTGAGTGGACAGGTATTTCATACGAAGAGCGTTTAAGCGGCGGTCAGGCGCCATTGTTATATGCGCTGTCGTTGCTAGTGGTGTTTTTATGTTTAGCGGCGCTTTATGAAAGTTGGTCTGTTCCGGCTGCGGTTATGATGATTGTACCTTTAGGTGTATTTGGTGCGGCGATGGCGGCCTTTGTCGCTAATTTATCGAATGATATTTACCTACAAGTGGGCTTATTAACGACCATCGGGCTTGCATCTAAAAATGCTATTTTGATTGTGGAATTTGCGATCCACAAAATGGATGAAGGTATGGGCTTAGTGGAAGCTGCAATTGCTGCAGTACGGTTACGACTGCGTCCTATCATGATGACATCTATGGCGTTTATTTGCGGCGTATTACCACTGGCTATTGCCTCAAGTGCCGGTTCTGGTGCGCAAAATGCGCTGGGTATCTCAGTCATTGGTGGCACACTCGCATCATCAATTATTGTGGTGGTGTTTGTACCATTATTTTTTGTATTGGTAAGACGTGTGTTCCCTGGTAAACATGCGCAAGCTAAGCAGGAGCAGGTGTAATGAAATTAAAAACGCTGAGTTTAGCAACGTTAAGTGTATTGGTGTTAAGTGCTTGCCAAATGGCGCCTGTGCTTGAGGACATCCAATTACCAGTACCAGATAGTTATGCAGTGCAGGGCGAGCAAGGCAATATTGCTGATTTAAACTGGCAGCAGTTTTTTGCCAATGAAAAATTGCAACGCTTAATTGAATTAACGCTGCAACATAATAAAGACATTAAACTGGCTGCACTTAATGTGCAGCAAGTGCGTGCGCTTTATCAAATTGAGGATTCTGCGTTATATCCTGCAATTGATTTTTCAGCATCGGGCAATCGCCAGCGCGTACCTGCTGATTTATCATCAACCGGGAATGCCCAAATTACTCAAAGCTATTCTGCAACCGTTGGTATGACGGCATATGAGTTGGATTTATGGGGTAAAATTCGTAATCAATCTGATCAAGCACTGCAAACCTTGTATGCCTCAGAGCAAGCACAAACCAGTGTGAAAATTAGTTTAATTTCGGAGTTGGTAAATGCATGGCTCAATTATGCTGCGGATAAAGAGCAACTAGCCCTGGCAATGGAAACGCTTAAGAGTCAGCAACAATCTCTAACGCTCACCGAAAAAACCTATGCATTAGGGGCGGCGTCAAAGCTAACCCTTGCGCAAATTCAAAGTACGGTTGCGACCGCGAAAGTGGATATTGCGAATTATCAGCGCTTATTAAAACGTGACAAAAATGCCTTGGATTTATTAGTTGGCCAATCGGTGACGACACAATTACTGCCTGCTGAGAGTTTAGATGAAGTATTAAACTTTCCAACGGTGCCAGTTGGCTTGCCGTCAGAATTGCTTGAGCAACGCCCTGATATTAAAGCTGCTGAATACCGTTTATTAGCGGCGAATGCCAATATTGGTGTGGCTAAGGCGGCATTTTTCCCAAGCATTAGTTTAACGGCTAATGCCGGGAGTGCCTCGAGTGAACTTGATAATTTGTTTTCCGGCGGCACGGGGACTTGGAGTTTTATTCCCTCTATTAACCTGCCTATTTTTAATATGGGCCGAAATCAAGCTAACTTAGATGTTGCGCAAACTCAGCAGCAGATTGCACTGACAACCTATCAGCAAACCATTCAACAAGCGTTTAAGGAAGTCTCTGATGCGTTGGTTGATCGCCAAGGCTATATGCAGCAGTTAAAGGCACTTGAAGAGCTGTACAGCAGCAACCAAATATCCTTTTCGCTCTCAGAAGCGCGTTTTGATAAAGGTGCTGATAGCTATTTACAAGTCCTAGATGCACAACGTAACTGGGTGAGTGCAGGGCAGCAGTTGATCCGTGGTAAGCAAGCCTATATTGCCAGTCAAATTAATTTGTATAAAGCGGTTGGTGGTGGTTGGCAGCGTCCGGCCAACACAGTGAATAACCGCTAAAGCCCGCGGTTAGCTATTTTATCGCTAGTTTATAAAGTTCTTGATTGTAACGCACAGGGTCAGTGGTTAAGATCATGTAAATTAGCGATAATGATTAGGTTAAAAGAAAAGCGGCGCTTTTCGCGATTACCTGGCAGGAAAACATGAAAGAAAAATCGAAAAGACAAACCGATCCTGCATTGGCGCAGGCTCGGCGTGATCAAGTATTGTGTGCGGCAGCAGATTGCTTTCGTCGTAAAGGCTATCACGGTGCAGGAATGGCAGAAATATCAAAGACCGCAGGGATGAGCGCAGGCCATATTTATAATTACTTTGCCAGTAAAGAAGCTATTATAGAATCGATTATTGAACAGGATATGGAAAAAATGTTCTCTATTTTTCAGGAGTTTGAAGATCAACCCGGTGACTTAGTAACGATTTTACTCGATGGTTTAGACCATGCAGTTGATCATCATACTGATGTAAACCAAGGGGCACTTGATTTAGAAATGTTTGCAGAAGCGGCGCGCAACGACAAAGTGGCAGAGCAGTTGCGAAAGTCAGATTGTTACGCCAGAGAGAAAATGCGTAATCTGTTATTGAGTGAACGTAGTTTAATAAAAGATCTTAGTGCAACTGAACTTGAAAGCCGTATCGAAGTGATGTTTGCAATGATAAATGGGATTACCTTACGTAAAACCCTTAATCCACATGTTGATAAAGCAACGCTGTTATTAGCGCTTCGCCCTGCAATGCGGGTGCTTTTGGTTCCTTTCTCTTGTAATAAATAAAATTGGGCTGATTATCAGCCCAATTATTAAACAATTTAAATTCGTTCCAAAGACCATTGCACCGCGATTATCGCAATCACGAGTGAGCCTGCGGGCATGACCCATTTTTGATACCACTGATAGTTTCTGGCCCAAATAAGTACAGGTAGGGCAACAACTAAGATAGCCAGTTGGCCTATTTCTACGCCTAAATTAAATGCTAATACGCTGAGTAATTGATAATCACTCGATAAGCCCAGCTCACCTAAAACGCTGGCAAAGCCCATACCATGCAATAAACCAAACGCAAATGTTACCCAACCCAAGCGTATAACCAAAGGCCAAATATTGTTAAGTGCTGCAAATAACACTGATATGGCGATGCCTAATTCAACCCAGCGGCTATTAGGCGAGACCAGTTGCATTGCCGTTGCTGTCAGCGTAATTGAATGGGCTAAGGTAAAGGCGGTGACTATCCATGCGGTGTGCTTAAAAATGGTGGCTTTAGATTCTATCCCTTGCCATTTACTGGTTTTTCTAACTAATACGCAGGTTAGTAACAGGGCAATTAAAAACAAAATATGATCTAAACCAAGCCAAATATGTAGCACGCCTTGGTACACATACTGGTTAAAGGTTGTCAGGTAACTGCTCGTCGCAAAATCAAAGGTTTGTGCTGGATTATCTTTACTGATAACACGGGTTTGTTGATTGATAGTCACGATTGCTTTGTGATTGGCGTCGGTCTCAAAAAAAGCCGTATATGCAAGCGTTAGGGCATCATTACTTGCAGCTGTAGGGCAGGCTAACTGCAAGGCAATCACCACATAAGGTTGATTAAAGTGAGAGTCAAGCTGTAAGGGCGCGCTGCTAGAGAATGCACAAGCCTGTTCATCGATTGATTTTGCAGTTGTTGATTTTGCAGTTAAAGAAGTGAGTACGAAGTCGCTGATTGCACTGTGTTTTGCGGTTATCTCATGCCATGCAATATCGCCATCTTGGTTTAAATCAAACGCTATTTGTTGTTCTAGATCAGTGACATTAATTTGCCAACTGCCTGTAAATTGGCTGTCATTGGTTGCATCTAAAGTAATATAACTAGTACTTAATTGATGTGCCTGTGCGGTGCTTACAAGAAACAAACATACGCCGCACAGCAAGTGACGAATAAATATCTTCATAGTGATGCTCCTTGCGCACGAGTGAGTAGTTGCTGATCGGCATCAAGTTTAGCTTGTTGCCAATTGATCTCTGCCCAGTACAGGGCCTTTTCAGGCTGTTTGTTGATGTCTAAATAATAATGCGCTAAGTCACTGGCATGGAAGCGATCTTGGCGTAATTCACGCAGTGCCACTCGTTGTGCCATTAAATTTTGCCATTGCGTCAGCGAGTTATCCTTGTAGTGTTGCTCTGCAATTGCTAAGCGCAGTAACAAGGCATCTTCTAAATTTTGTTTATCAGTGACCAGTGCTGGCAAAGTGTTGAGAACTTTTTGATAATTCCCCTGTGCTAAATGAATATCAGCCCATAATACCACCAGACTTACCGGTGCATTGCTAAGTGGTATAGATTGGATATGACCAAGCGCTGCATCGGGTTTATTAAGTCTCAGTGCCATTTCAGCTAATACGTGGCGAGTGTCATCGTTTTGTTTATTGCTCAAAATACTATTCTTTAAGCTTTGATAACTTTGTGCTAATTGTCCGTCTTGGCTGAGCACATCGAGTGTGCAGGTATTAACAACATCCATTGTTGTTAACCCTATTAGTTGCAAGCACTGTTTCTTAGCGGCTTTAAATTCACCTTGTACCATCAGCATATTCGCTCGCAGTAGTTGGGTGTTAATATGGTTTGGATCGCGTTTTAATACTGCTTCTGTGATTGCCATCGCTTCTGAAAATTGATGCTCGCGTTGTAAAACGCGTGCGTACATATAGCCAAGTTGTGGCGTTGCAGATTGTGCATAGCGTTGTTGTAATTGATTTTTGAGCAGACCTTGACGTAGCTCTGTTTTACCCACTTGTTGGCTTTGCTTTAGTAAGGCCATTAATTCATCTTGGTTTAGCTGTGCGGTGTTGGTTGCCCGTGCTGTTGCGATGATGTCGTTATCTGCTGGGGTGAAAGGCTCAGCGGCTGCATTCAATGAGAGTAATAATATAAGATAAGTAAAAGTGCGGCCAGTCATGGTGTTCTCCTTAAAAAGGCCATCCATGGCCTGCAAGTTTGCTGTAGTATGGTTTAATTGTTGCCTAACAGATCATCAAAGTCGGCAGTTTCGTCTGCATTGGTAAACGTACGACCATTGATGCTCAGCGGTTTATCGCTGGCGGCTTGGTTAAACGCCGCGCGGCCAAATTGTGCAAAATCAACTTCAAGTGTTTCAATGGTGATATCGACCATTGCTGTTACTTGACTGTTGACACCATCACTTACTGCAAAGGTAAAGCTGTCTGAACCGGTTGTTTCAAGGTTAGGTGTGTAGGTATAGCTGCCATCACTGTTGACAACCACAGTCCCTAACATTGGTTCGGTCACTAGGCTAAACGTTAGTTTATCGCCTTCTGGATCAGACCCTTCGAGCATGTCTTCAATCGCCACTTCAGTTTGTGTGGTCACCATAGCAGCAGACGCTGTGGGGGCTTTATTCACCACAGGTGGCGTGGTTACTTTGTTATCGTCGTCATCGTTACAGGCGCTGAGCGTAAGCGCAGCAAGCAGTAACCCTAGATGTGATAATTTAAAGTGTTGCATGAGTGTGCTCCTTATTTAGACCCAGCAAGCGGTGTTGCTAAGTAAGGGAAGCTGGCATCCATCATAGTGGCGTTAAGTGGTGCACCATCTGTAAACGGTACATTACCAACACTGGCATCATCTGTCGCACATAGACCTAAATCTGTATCGGTACCGTTAACTGGGATTGGGTAGCATAAACGACCCATCACTACACGTAGTGCAATATCAACCACGTCATCACCAGGGCGACGACCATTTGGGAAACCCGCTAAATCATCACCAGCCACACCAAAGGCAGATTGATCAGCCTGCGCTTTTGCGGCAATGGCAGTATTTAGGCGCAGCATTTCGGCGCCGGTTACTGTTGCTAACTGGTTTACCCCGGGGAAGCCCGTTAAAAACGCAGTAACTAAATCATTACGTGGGAAATTAGTCGGTGCTAAGGTAGCAAGGTTTGCACCTAAGGTGGTGTTCACAGCATCTTTAAACAAAATGTTTAACAGCTCAGGTAAAGATGGGTGCGTGACGTAGTCAATAAATTGTCCGTCATCCTTAGGTGCAGAGGTAGAGAAAGTATCTTTATCTTTTAAGCCAATAACTAATTCATTAACAAGCGGATTACCTAAGCGAGACACTTGGGTTAATGCGCCGCCATTAGCAGCGTTGTTAGCAAATTTAGCATTTGGGTTTAAAATGCGTGCTTGTGGCAAGCTGGCCGTAGTCCAAGTACCGATAGTGCCATTACCTTCACCCGTTACACAGGCTTTAGGTACTTCTACGGCGATCGCGGTCACGTTTTTGTCAGCTAGATCATCGTTTGCCACATCTTGGGTAATACCACCAGGGAAGCCTTCGCCATCACCGGCGCCTGGTGCGCTATCGCCTTCAACCGGTACATAGTTAACTAAATCAAAGGTTTTACCTAGGTTAACGACAAACGGGTCTTTACGTTGACCAACAAATACTTTTGCCATCGCGTCGCAACCTGGGATGGCAACTTGATAGACAAATTGCGCTGCGTAGTTTTTGTAACCATCCATTGATGAGAATGTTTTATCACCAATATAATCTAGCGGCTTATGAAATTCATTGCTGCTGGTCATGGTATTGGTCAGCATGGTTTTACTACCAGTGCGCTGCTCACCGGCGATCATGGTCATAGTGTATGATTCACTAAAGTTAACCGCCGCATTGTTACCCGCGGCAACACCCCCGACGTTTTTCAGTGGCACTGCAACGCTACGTTGGTTACCTTCTGGCCCTACGGTTAATGCGACCCCTTGGTTATCATTCGGCAGCATACTTTTGAAGTTAAATGCAAAGGTAATATCTTCAACGGCATCACCATCATTATCGATGTGGATGCTGTAAGTTGCATCAGGGTCCATAGCAAAGTAGTTTGGCCCGCCATAGCCATCTTGCAGTGGAATGTAGTTAGCAATCAAGGTGACATAATCACCACGGCCTTGCTCATAACTATTAAAGGCATAAAAATCGGTTGAATCTAAAGTTGGGAAGCGGCTGATATTCGGTGCTTCACGGTGACTGGACGCCTCTGTTGCGGCGCTTACTAAGGTACTACATACTACTACTGCTAAGATTGACTCAGTTAAAGCTTTCATGACTGTATCCTTTAGTTTTAAATAGTGGTCATTACTAATACGCACAGTGGTTACCATTGGATGCAATGAAAAGTAAATAATATTAATATAATGTGTATTTGTTTTTATGTTGCTGATTTTAATCAAATAAAAAACCAGCATTAGCTGGTTTTTTATGGTGGGTTACTGGTTTATTTACAGTAAAATCAACTCAGTGGTGTATAACACTTCGGTGGGCGAGCCCGTTGGCGAGCCACCAATGGGTTCTAAACTTACGGCGAGTAATGCGATATCTTGTGCATTAAAGCGAGCGTCTTTTAATAACGATTTAACCCCGTCTTTTGGTAACAAACCTAAAGAAATAGGTGCATCTTGGCCTTTTAATATCATCCATAACTCATAGTCTTTATCGGTTCTGGCGGTCAATTTATCGCTGGCTTTTATTGATAAACCTTGTTCGTTAACATCAATAAACCACAGCGGCTGTTCGCTGGCATCTTTAAACAGCGCAATTTGTTGAGTCAGTTGACTAACAGGTGCTTGCGGCTGCCAAACAATCAGTGCTAACACAATGCTCGCAGCGGTGGCAATTAACGACCACGCTTTCCAAATACTTGCTTTAGGGGTGAGCACCTTACTTGGCTCAGTGAGCTGTTGAGGGGAAATACGTTGCGAGATTGTTTCCCATACATGGCTATCGGGTGGCACGGACTTGATTGAACTGGCCAAATCATTTAAATGTTGCTCCCACATCCATGTCGCTTCTCTAACGCGATTAGACGAGAGCATTAATCGTTGAAAGCGTTTGCGGGCAGGGCCTTTTAAGGTGCCAAGTACATATTCAGCCGCTAACATATCGATGAGTTTTTGGTTGTCATAATTCATAACGTTAAGCACCTTTGCAACTGTTGCAAACCGCGTCTGATCCAGCTTTTTACTGTCCCAAGCGGGGTCTCAATATGATCAACTAACTCACTGTGAGTTAAGCCTTTGTAATAGGCTAAGTGGATCGCTTGTTTTTGCTGTTCATCTAGTTGCTCTATGCAATCAACGAGTTTACTGCCATCTTCATAATCTACTTCTAATGGTAAATCTGTGAGATCGTCGGCGCTTGCATAGTCATCATCCAATGCTTGCTCTTTGCGCACCTTGTGATAGCGCAATGAGTCTAAACTTCGGTAGCGAACAATGCTGATCATCCAACTGATCACAGTTCCTTTAGTGACTTGATATTCCGATGCGTTATGCCAAATTTTTACAAATGCATCTTGCAAGGCTTCTTCTGCATGAGCACGATTACTTAGCATCTTTAAACTAATTGCAAATAGTTTTGGGCTAGTGGCGTTATATAACTTGGCAAATGCCTGTTTATTGCCCTGAGCGGTTGCGCTAAGCAGAGGTAACAATTCGTCCGTTTCCATAGAGTTCCTACTATTCTTTTCATTAAGTAAACGTTTAATAACGTCAAATGGATGCAAAAAACCAACTAAATGATGAGGGCTTAACTTTATTTTCATTATTTTCCATCACTTAGCCTAGCAGCTAAATACGGCTTCGCAAGTTACGAGGATCAACTTTTCATTGGCTGGGGGAAATTATTAAGTTGCTCACTATTTGCCCTTATTAGCTTGTTAGCTACTGCGATTTCAGCAATAAAGACTATTTTTTTGAGCAAACTATAAAAAAATTACCTTTTCATACTAAATGCTTTGTTTTAGTGATGGTTAAACAGTGCATGAATGTCATACAATGGGGTAAAAATAGACCACATAAGAGAGATTTAAATGGCCGCATTCGGTACTGTATTTATGCCGCAGATGATTCAAGCTCATTTTACTGATAACGCTTGGAGCGAAAGCTCAGTTGTTCCTTCAGATAAAATTGAGCTGCATGCTGGGGCACATGTTCTGCATTATTCAAGTACGTGTTTTGAAGGTTTAAAAGCATTTCGCCATGAAGACGGTTCTGTCTATATTTTCCGTATGGATGCAAATATTGCCCGCATGAAGCAAAGTTCGCACTTATTAAGCTTGCCTGAGGTCGATGGACCGATGCTTGAAAAAATGATTATTGATATTGTTCGTCAATACGCTGATGAAACGCCATTACCACCGGGCTCTATGTATATTCGTCCTACTCATATCGGCACAGAAGCTGCGATTGGTAAAGCGGCCGTTCCCTCACTTAGCTCGCTGTTATATGTATTATTATCACCAGTAGGTGATTATTTTGCAGGTGGTGCAACGGCACTACGAGTATTACTTGAAGAAGACGGTATGCGCTGCGCCCCACATATGGGTATGATCAAAAGTGGTGGTAATTATGCCAGTGCATTAGCACCTATTACAGCGGCTCGTATACAACATAAAGCTGATCAAATCTTATTTTGCCCTGGTGGCGATGTACAAGAGACAGGCGCGGCAAACTTTATCTTAATCGATGGCAATGAAATCATCACCAAAGCGCTAGATAGCACGTTTTTACACGGCGTTACCCGCAGCAGTATTTTAACGATTGCCAAAGATTTAGGAATGACGGTTTCTGAGCGCAACTTTACTGTTACCGAGTTACTTGAGCGTGCTGCAAAGCCTGGCACTGAAGCTGCTTTATCAGGCACGGCTGCGGTACTAACCCCTGTTGGTACTTTTATTCACAATGATAAAGAATATAAAGTGGGCACTGGTGAAGCAGGCCCAACAACTATGCGTTTGCGCCAAGTGTTGAATGATATTCAATGGGGTAAAGCACAAGATAAGCATGGTTGGTTGACTAAAATCGACGTGTAAAGTTACACGATATGTTTTTAATAAAAACCTAAGTTTTATAACTTAGGTTTTTTTATGCCTAAGTTATTTAATAACCTATACTTTTAACTGTGTAAGTTAGGTGTATTGGTGTGTAAAAATAACCGTTTTAAAAAAGCGAGCATCGCAGTACAAGTAGCATAAGATTTTAATACCCTGAAATATATATGAAATTTAATTTTTCTTAAGCCGTGTCAGTGGCGTATAAATTGCAGCTACTGTCTGCTAAAACGAACAACAAAAAGGAATATGTATGTGGGCAGCAATCAGTTATTTATTATTGGCAATTGTATTTATTTTTATGGGTTGGCAGGTTAGTCCAAGCTATTTTTCAGTACTCTTTTACTGGACTGCGTTATCTTTATTGTTGGTCAGTGGCGCCTACTTTTTTAATCTCGCAAAAATATTCCGCAAACGAGAAAATGGCGTTATTCCATTTTATATCCGCTGGGCATTCATTCCTTTTCTACTTGGCGCACAAGTGTACAATGCATGGAGTCGTAAACGCGATAAAGTACCGCCACTGCAGCAAATAAATGAGCACCTGTTTTTAGCGTGTCGTTTGTTTCCCTCTGATATCGATAGTTTAAAAGACAACGGTATAACGGCTATTTTAGATGTAACCTGTGAATTTGATGGACTCGAATGGTCATCAACCCAAGAGAATATAAACTACTTAAATATTCCTGTGCTTGATCATCGTGCGCCAACATCATCGCAATTAAATCAAGCCATTAACTGGATTGCTCATCATGTTAAAAATGATCGTCGCGTCGTGGTGCACTGTGCTTTAGGGCGTGGGCGTTCAGTGTTTGTGATGGCAGCCTATTTATTAAGCCAAGACAAAAATGCCGATGTACATGAGGTGCTTGCACAAATAAAAGAAACCCGCGCAACGGCAAACTTAAACAAACACCAATTGCGTCATTTGGTTAGGCGTCACCGCAAAGGTGAGTTACTTATTAAAAATAAAGCAGTGTTAATTGCCAACCCAGTGTCTGGAACCAAGTTATGGCAGCAAAAAGAGCATTTAATTATTGCCCGTTTATCTACTTATTATGATTTAAAAGTGCTTTGCACGTCAGTGGAGCAAAACGGAATTGTGTTGGCAAAGCAGGCTATTGCTGAAAAACCCGATATGGTCATCGCATGCGGTGGAGATGGTACGGTGGCAGAAGTAGCTAGTGTACTAGTCAATAGCGACTGTAAACTAGGTATTATTCCACTAGGAACAGCTAATGCGTTGGCGCATGTACTAATGGGGATTAAATCTAAACTGATCCCTGTAGAAGTAGCTTGTGATTTGATTATCGACGGGCAGACTAAGCTAATGGATACAGCATACTGTAATGGTGAGTTGATGCTGCTGTTGGCTGGTATTGGCTTTGAACAACATATGATTGAAAAAGCAGATCGGGATACTAAAAACGAGCTGGGTCAGTTTGCATATTTACAAGGGTTTTGGCAGGCTTTAGGGGAACAAAAAGCCCAAGACTTTACCGTACAGTTAGATGATAACGAGCCGCAGCAAATACATACCAATAGTTTAATTATTGCCAACGCGGCACCTTTTACTACGTTATTAGCACAAGGAGGCGGTCAGCCAGATCATTACGATGGTCTATTGGATGTTAATTGGCTAACCCCAAATCAAGATGCATCCACCAATGTATTAAGTATTGCTGAGCTGGTCTTTAGCAGTATCACTCAAGCACACTTTGCTATTAATTCGCATCATACCAATGCGCGACGCGTTGCAATATCGGCAACGGAGGAAATAAAGTATGTGCTTGATGGCGAAGTTAAAAGCGCCGATAAACTGAGCATTGAAATTACCCCGCAATCACTGGCGGTGATCTGTGCGGAGCAGGTCGAGTAACTAAGCTTGTTGCGCGTTATAAGCTATAACGCGCAACGACTGTTATTTCTTTTTAATACTAGGCCATACAAAACCGCTGTTTTGTGGCTGTGTATCTACGCAGTTATCTAAGTATAACTGCTCGACCTTAGCACGTGCCCAAGGCGTTTTGCGTAAAAACTTAAGGCTTGATTTAACGCTCGGATCCGATTTAAAACAGCGAATATCAACGTGCTCACCCATTGCTCTCCAGCCGAGTGTTTGCTCGAGTTTTACTACTATTTGTTCAAGGGTAATACCATGTAACGGGTTGTTTGCTTGCTGATTCATAATTCACTGTTGCTTGATAAAAGTCGCCACTATTGTAGCGTAACTGGACGTTGATACCAATGTGCTATCTATTAGTTAACCCGAATTGTTTTAGGCACGTTTGGGTAAATAATTTCATTTTGCTCATTGAGCATTAGCCAAGTCAACGGACTATTATTGTGGCTTGGGGTTTTGGCAGTGCAGATCACCCGTACGTTAGCCATCAAAATAATAGCTCCTTCACTATAGCGTTTATCTTCATACCAACAAATTGAGTGTTGATCTATCGCCTGTTGTGGATTGAGTAACAATGTTGTTTTTGGCGTATTACTAAAACTAGTTACAGAGTAAATAAAACAAATAAAACAAACACCTATAATACTTAAAATTCGCATGTGCAGCCTTTGCATAAAAAAATAATTACACTAAGCTTATACCTAAACTAGTTTCAGTTGCAATTTAATGCATTTGCTCCCAACCCTTAGGGGTTTTAAGGTGACTTGGCAATAAAATGTGTTAGGGTAAATAATCAACAAAAAATAATTTTTCAAGACAAGGTGAACACATGCAATTTAACCAAACGATGATTGACGAATTTACACTGTTAGCAAAATTCCCATTAACTAGCAAAATGCAGGGGCTAAAACTACACAGTGACGCAGATGAAAGCTTATTAAGTGCGGCACAACGATTATTTGATAAAGGTATTATTGATAGCCCAGATGGCGGATATTTAACAGATCTGGGCTTAGATCTGATAGAGCACCTAACCGTGCTCCACAGTGCGCTGGGTAACTAAGAGAATATCAGGTTGCATCCGGTTGGTTTTGTGGTGCAGCATCAATAAATGCAGCCAACTTGTTACAGCGCTCATAAATGGCTGCTATCTTAGGATACGCAGTCATATCTACGTTAAAGCGATATGCATTAAATACTTGCGGTACTAAACAGACATCGGCAAGACTCGGTTTATCGCCTATGCAATATTGATGGCTACTGTCTAGTAACAGTTCAAGTTTTTCAAAACCTACTTCAACCCAATGACGATACCAAGCATTTTTAGCGTCATCGTCAGCGCCAAGTTCACTGCTTAAATACTTCAGTACCCGCAGATTATCAATAGGGTGAATATCGCAGGCAATGGCATAACATAAATTACGGATCTGGGCTTTTTGCCACGCATCACCAAATAACAGCGGGGTATCTGGGTACGTTTCTTCAAGGTACTCTAAAATAGCCATAGATTGCGCCAGCACACCGTTATCGGTTTCTAGCGCTGGCAGTAACCCTTGTGGGTTTTTAGCAAGATATTCAGGTGCTTGCTGCTCAGATTTTAGCAAGTTAACAGTTACTAACTCATGCTGAATATTTTTTAAATTAAGCGCAATACGCACCCGATATGCCGCTGATGAACGAAAATAACTATAAAGTTTCATGCTGTAATTATCCTTGTGGGCCGCTGTAATGTTTTTTAATGGTACGCCAGCAATCAGTGTAGTTAGGTTGGCGCTGTTTGCCCTCTAATGCGTACTTGGTTGGCGAAATAATGTAACGCGACTCAAACATAAATGCGAGGGTGTTTTCGTAGCGTTGTGGCGCAAGCTCTGCATTTGAGGCCTTTTTAAACACATCGGCTTCTGGGCCATGCGGCGACATACAATTATGCAAACTCATACCACCGGGTACAAAACCGTGCTCTTTGGCATCGTATACGCCTTCAATCAAGCCCATAAACTCACTCATAATATTACGGTGATAATAGGGTGGGCGGAAGGTATTTTCTGCTACCATCCAGCGCGGTGGGAAAATAGCAAAATCAATATTAGCAACGCCTTCAGTACCTGATGGTGAAGTGAGTACTGTAAATATTGATGGATCAGGGTGATCAAAACTGACCGTATTCATCACATTAAAACGAGCTAAATCATATTTATAGGGAGCGCTGTTACCTGTCCAAGCAACTACATCCAGCGGTGAATGCCCAATATCACAGCGGAACATATTACCGTTGAACTTAGCAACCAGTTCAAACTCACCTTCTTTATCTTCAAAGGCAGCTACCGGGTATTGAAAATCGCGGTCGTTAGCGTAGCCGTTGGCGCCCACCGGACCACGCTCAGCTAACACATAAGCATGACCATAGTTTTCACAGATATAACCACGGGCGCTATCACTAAGTAAAATCACTTGGAATTTAATACCACGTGGAATAACTGCAATTTCACCCGCTTTAACCGTTAAGTTACCACATTCGGTTTTAAGTAATAATTCACCTTGCTGCGGCACAAACAACATTTCACCGTCGGCATTGTAGAAATAGCGATCAGTCATCGACTTATTCGCGACATAAACGTGAATGCCAATACCGGTTTGACCATTGGCACTGCCGTTTGCAGCCATCGTTATTAAGCCATCAATAAAATCGGTTGGCGTAGTGGGAATATCAATCGGGTTCCAACGAAGCATTGTTGGTGGAGTTGGTACTTCAGTGATTGGTGCGGTGCGAATTAAACCGTTATCAATGGCGCTATAATCACCTTGCACAACCGAGGGGCGGATACGGTACATCCACGTACGGCGGTTATCAGCACGCGGCGCGGTAAATGCCGTGGTACTAAATTGCTCTGCGTATAAATCGTATTTTACTTTTTGTGGGCTAAATTGGCCGATCGGTAGGGCACCTGGCAAGGCTTCGGTTTCAAACTCATTACCAAATCCGGTCATATATTCTAATTCGCTGGTCATCACTCGACTCCTTTTAGTTTTACTGTAAGATACTCTCAAGTGAGACTAAATTCAAACATCACAGTTTTTATCACTGTACATATTTATGAACAGCGAAACTGTGATTGTAAATTAAGAGGATATCCTGCTATGGCACTCGATTTAGAGACTTTTTTACCGTATCGACTGGCTAATCTTGCCAGTAAAATGAGTGAACAGTTTGCACCTGTATATCAACAACAAAGTGACTTAACCGTTGCACAGTGGCGTATTTTGTTTAACTTAGCCCAGTTTGGGCAAAGCAACGCAAAAGCATTGTGCGAGCAAGCAGCAATGGACAAGTCCACCGTATCAAGAGCAATAAAGGCATTGATAGATAAAGATTATGTAATGAGTGTAGTAAATCCTGATGATAAACGGGCTGCATTATTAGCACTGAGTGAGCAAGGCTTAAGTTTGTATCAGCAATTAGCACCAGCGGCTTTGGCGTGGGAGAAAAGTTTATTAGAAGTTTTAAGCAACGCTGAGTATCAAACTCTACTTAACTGTTTAGATAAGTTAACGAGTAAATTAGCTGAATAAAACAAAAAGCCCATCAAAAGATGGGCTTTAAAATTACTTTAATTTGTAAAGTTAACTTAGCAAATTAGAAAGTGTAACGAACACCTACACGCATTTCCCAAAGTGAGGCATCACGTTGTACATAAGTACCAACATTGCCTGAGTTGAAACTTTCGTAAACGTAACGACCTTGATCATCACGAGATGTTTTTACTACAGGGTTACCTACGAAGTTTCCTTTTTCAAGTTTACCCCAATCATCGTTTAGGAGGTTGGTTAAATTATCAATAACAAAGTAGGCTTCACCTTTATGACCTTCCATAAAACCTGGTAGCTCTTGAGTTACTTTGAAGTCGAATTTAATAAACCAAGGTGCATATTCACTGTTACGATCTGTGATACTGCCACGCTTTAAGTTTTCTTCATTAATAAAGGCGTTAAAAGCGTCTAGATCAAAATCGGCGCCATATACAACGTTTGGATCATTAACGTTTGGTACGTATAATAATTGACGGTTTTTATCTGCAAATGACGGTGTCCACAAATTATCTGAGTCGGCAAAGGTGTAGCTATAAGGCATTCCTTTTGATGCTTGACCAAATAAATTGAAGCGTGTTGCATAACCATCAAAGAATTCATGCGCGTAACCTAGTTTCAGAGTAAAGCGATGTGGTACTTCGTAATCTGATGTTGCAATACCTGGGTTGTTAGGATTTATAGTTGCTAAGTTATGGTAATTTGAATCCGCTACTGAACTGGTCATTGGATTGATATCTTTAGCATCGGTATATGAATACGCAAGAGTAAAGTCAATACCATTGTCATAGCGTTTGCTAAGCGCCGTTGAAAGTACTAATGCATCGCCACCATCATCAGCATTGGTTAGCATAAACTCACCACTACGACCTTCAGGTGCAGTGTAGATAGGACGTCCATCTACTGGCTCATAGCCATTTTGCGCTACCCCTAAATCAGTTAGTACTGCAGCGTCATTTTTACGTGAATAAAGCGCATCGGCAGAGAGCACATAATCGTTATCAGTAGTAAACGTAGCACCTAATGCATATTTCCACTCTGAAGGCATTTTAAAGTTTGGATCAATCACATTTGCAATACTATCACCTAAACGAATGTCGGTATTGGCAACTTCATCGAACATTTCTTGTGGAACGTCATAACCTGGCGTACCGCCATCAAAATTAGTCATTGCAGTATTAAATAGATCAACATTATTACGGCGAGTATAGATATTTGTTACACCGTCATTTGAGTAAGCATTAGATACCCACACATTTGGATTACCACCAGTGTATAGACCAACACCTGCACGCACTTCTAAGGCATCAGTGGCATACCAATTAAAGCCTACACGAGGTTGGATAAGATCCATACCATCTAAGTTTTGTTGGTTTGAAAACCCGTAACGATTAGTAAAGTTTTCGTTAAAATTTGGTACATCACTGCTGTCATAACGGTCATAGCGCAGACCAAAAGTTAAACTGGCATCAATATTGTCGAAGTTATATTCGTCTTGCAAATAAAAAGTATGTTGCTTATAAGAAAACTCTGCTGCAGCATCAGCAGGATTATTAGTACCAGCAGCATTATTATATTCAATTCTTGAAGCTAAACCGTTTTCAAAATCTTCAATTGAATTAAAGCGAAACTCACCTTGTGTGTGCTGTACAAACATATTAAATACATTTAACTTTTCATATTCATAGCCAGCACTAATTGTATGTTTATCAAGGTAGTACTTACCAGCTAACTTAAATGTAGTTGTGTCATATTTAAGTTTATTGGAATGACGCGAATCATCTGGGCCGATGTAAACCGTTGCACCACCTGCAGTCTTAACTTGAAACTCGCCAAAACCCGATGCTGCATCAAGTGATTGCACGCGTGCATCTACTTCAGATTTACCAAAACGAACTTCAGTAGAAAAATCGTCGTTCCAATCTGAATAAAGAGAACTAACAAAAGAGGTAAATTTGGCGCCTTGTTCATAATAATGGCTATCTAATGATAAACGGCTTGAACCAGTGTCTGATTGAGAAATAGTAAAAGCATCATTGTAATTATAAATGAAATTTGCACGATGGTTATCATTTATAGTCCAGTCAAGTTTAACTAAGATTTTTTCATCTTCAACTGGCATGCTGCCTGGCATAGTGCCTGCGTTGTAGTTATATTTTTCTTGGGCAATACGTTGAATATTCGCAATATCGCCTGCTGTAACACTTGGATCATCACCTTGAGCTGCGCCATAGTTGAATTGCGCGATACCTTCTTGTTTTTCATAAGTTCCGAAGAAGAACAGCTGATCTTTAATTAGTGGTAAGCCTAAGTTAAAACCATAACGTTTATCAGTATAGTTACCGTTATCGGCTTTCACACCTTCAACTTTATCACCTTTATAACTGTCGCTGGTGAAATCAAAGAATACTCCACCATGGATTTCATTACCACCTGATTTAGTTACCGCATTGATGTTACACGCAGTAAACCCGCCGTACTGTACATCAAATGGGGCTAGCTCAACAGCAACCTGATCGATTGAGTCAAATGAAAAAGGGGCACCAATAGTAGGGTAGCCATTTGAACTTAAACCGAAGTTATCGTTCATGCGGATGCCATCAACTGTTAAGCTGTTATATCGAGGATTATTACCCCCACACTGAATTGCACCACGGCTTTCATCAACATAAACGCGTGGATCTGCGCGAACAATATCTCTCAGATCACGGTTAATAGCTGGGGCATTTTCAAGGTCTTCTAGTGTAAATGTTGAAGATGGGCCTGTACCACCGGACATTGCACTAATAGGGCGACCAGTAACAACAATCTGTTCAATATCAGAAGTCGGTTTTAGTTGTACGCTAACAGGGTAATCAGAACCCAGAGTTAGAAAAATATTCTCAACAAGCTGATCTTCATATTTATCTGAGTCAACTATAATGTTGTATGGTCCGCCAACACGAAGGCCGCTAGCACTAAAATAGCCAGCATCATTCACGTAAGTTACCTTAGAAGAGCCGGAAGGTACGTGAATAATAGTCACTTCAGTACCTGCAGCAGGGTTACCGTTAGGGCCAACAATTTGACCTTTGACACCCGATGCAGTTGTATTTGCTACTGCTGCGCCACTTACGCCAACACAAGCTGCGATAGCGAGTGAAAGTGCTGTTTTGCGTAGTTGAATTTTCATTATTAATTTCCCGTGTAAGGTGTAATATTTTTAGTTTTGGTATTAATTTGCTCGGATTTTCTAAGCAGCTAAATTGTACCCTATTATTTCATTACAAATAAGTTACATTTCACATAAATTTGTAATAAAAGTAGTTTAGAACAAAACTGCGGTTTTTCGAGCAATTTAGTACCCATTGGTCAATCTACTCATTAAATATGACAAAAGTATGAAGCCTAGCGTTTTATGCATAAAAAAACCCGCTAAAAGCGGGTTTTACATAGAGTTTTAAAAATTAGAATTTATAGCTGATACCAATTTTAGCCTGCCATGTTGATGAGCTTGCTATTTGGCTATAGTTTCTTACATCAGCGCCACCGAAGCTATTATCAATAATATAGCGTCCTTGGTCATCAAGGCCACCAAAATCATAAATTGATTGGTCTGAATAACCTAAGCGCTTTTCTATACCCCAATCGCTATTAAGTAGGTTAGCGAAATTATCAATCATAAGGTATAGCTCGCCGCTATGGCCGTCAGTAAAGCCAGGGATTTCTTGCTTAATGCTGATGTCCATGGTGGTAACCCAAGGCTGCGTTCCAGTATTTTTACCGATAATGCCGCCGCGTTGAGAGATACCAGCACGATCTAAACGCTCTGCTAATTGTGCCCAATCCATTTGAGACTGCTCCCAATTGACATTCGGATCATCAGCACCCGTTGGAATATAAGCTAAATAAGCGCGGTTGGTAAATAAAGAACTTGTGTCGCCTAAGTGAGCATCTTTATACATATTCATTGTATAACTAAATGGACGACCAGAACGGCGTTCAAAATACATATTAAATTTAGTTGCATAACCGGCAATAAATTCAGCATTGTATCCTAAGTTAATTTTGAAACTGTGCTCAACTTCATAAAAGCCACGTGCTGCCACATCTTGATTACGATTAGCCGTAATATTATGCTTATAGTTACCTTCCGCTTGCGACGCTGACCCAACTGAAGATTCAGTAACATCTTGATGAGCATAACTTGCAGAGGCAAATAAACCGTTATCCCACTCTTTAGCAATACCGGTAGAGATAATGATAGAGCGGCCATCATCGCTTGAATTAGTCATTGCAATATCAACGTTATCTTTCAATGCACCACTGTAGATGGTCTCATTAATTACACGCTCGCCGTCAGCAGCTAAACCGATAGGACGGATAGATGTATTATGCCATACAGCTTCATTTTCTTTTTTGTGGTAAGCAATTTCGGCCTGCCATTTAAAGCCATTACCCAATAGTTCAGAATCAAATTCATATTCAAAGCCAACTTGGGCACGAATACTTGAAGGTAACTTGAAGTCAGGATCAATGTAAGCAGTGCTTCCAGCGCCTTTCTCTAACGAATTTTTAATAACATCAGGGACCTGAGTTATATCTGCAGGGTTATTTTCGTAATAGTCGTTTATTACACTATTTGGTGCAGAAACGAGGGTAATACCATCTTTTTGAAACGAGTTGTTATACCAAACATTTGGAATACCACCTTGGAAACGACCAATTCCACCATTGATTGTTAATGCTTCAGTTGCATAATATTTAAAGCCAACGCGAGGTAGAATAATATCTAAACCATCAAGATTTTCTTGATTACTAAAACCATAGGTGCTTAGAAAGCTTTCATTAAGAGTCGGTTTATCATCAGACGATAAACGCTCATAGCGAAGACCAGCTGTCACTTCTAAGTCATCACTTAAGTAAAAAGTATCTTCAACGTATAAAGCAAATTGACTACGTGTAGCATCATATGCTGTATCTGCTGAATTATTAGTGTACGCATTTTGATATGAGAAGTTGTATGCACTCAATTCGCGGTTAGCAAACTGATCAAGACTAGAGAATTTCCATGTACCTAATGAGTTTTCAGCAAACAAGTTATATAAACGAAGTGACTCATATTGAGCCCCAAAGTTTATTTCGTGCTCGTCCATCAGGTAAGTCGCATCAAACGTCAGTGTTAAGTTTTCAGTTTCAGATTTGTTAGCATGGCGATATCTATCAGTACCAAAATTAAAATTAGGGCCATTTCTGCCATCTTCTTCTACGGTGATGCTACCTAAGTTAGAGCGAGTAACACTGTCAGAGGTTACATCTTTATACGCAATACCAATCTCTGTTGAAAAGTCTTCAGTCCAATCAGAATAAAGTTTAGTGGCAAAATTATTAAACTTAGTAACATATGCATATGTATTTGATTTTAAAACTACTCTATTTCCACCTCTACTCTCATTTTTCTCAGCTTGATCGTCTTGCCATTGATACGTGAAATCTAGGCGATGCTCATCACTGGCATTCCAGCTAAGTTTAACCAATAAATTTTTGTTGGTGTCTTCAGGTGCCCCCGCTAATGAATCTGTTAGACCATATTCGTCATTTAAAATAGCAATAAAGCGATTGTAACTGTCTTCGGTTATATTAAATTCATTTGCAGCACCAGAATCTTTAAAGCCATAATCTAAATCCTGTTCACTTGACCACTGTGCGTAGTTTACAAAGTAAAACAGTTCATCTTTAATAACTGCGCCACCGACATTAAAACCAAAACGTTGTTCAGTTTGAATCGGTTTTACCTTACTTGTTGAATAAGTTTTATAACCGGCCTCATCAGTATCATCTTCTTTGATTGTTTGAACATCGCCAGCCATATCAGGTGTAGATGTTTCATAGAAGCCTGAAAATTTGAATTCATTAGTACCAGACTTCGTTACAGCGTTAATTGTACCGCCACCAAAGTTACCTTTAGAGGCTGAAAAAGGTGATACGTCTACGGAAACTTGCTCTATTGCGTCAAGTGAAACAGGAGGTTGAGAGGTCGGGTAGCCACCAAAATTCAAACCAAAGTCATCGTTTTGACCGATACCATCAACAGTTAGACCGTTAGTACGAGGGTTGCTCCCCGCAAACGTTAACTCGCCATTACCATTGATACTTGCTAAAGGATTTAGACGGGCAATATCTTTAATGTCACGATTAAAGCTTGGCATGTTACTGATTGTATCTTCGCCAAACGTACTGCTTGAGCCACCAGATTGTTGAATAATTTTATAGCCTGATACTTCAATTTTTTCGATGTTAGCTGCTTGAAGCTGAGAATTAAGACGATAGGTATCGCCCAGCTCTAAATATATATTTTCAAGCATGGTATCGGTAAATTGGTCTGAATCAATAAACACAGTGTAAGGACCGCCAACACGTAAACCATTGGCAATAAAGGTACCGCTCTCGTTGGTTGTTAATTCGCTTACAGTGCCAGTTGGTTGGTGAATAACTTTAATTTTCACATTTGCGGCTGCAGTGCCAGAAGGCGTAGTAATTTTACCACGCATAGCGGATGAGGTATCTGCTGCCATTACGCTTGTAGAAACACCTAAGGCTAGGATCACTGCCCCGGTTAATTTCGAAAGGCGAAGCTTATTCATTTTGTTGATTCCCGTGTAAAGTTAAGGTTTATTGCTTGTTTGTGTTAGCTGACATCTTAAGTGCCTTTGCTAACGGTTTTGCTGAACTATCAAATAATGTATTTAATAATCCAGCTAATCGAATACCGGCTTGTTGTAAGCGAGTTTTAATAATCGGTGTATTTTCGTAAATGTAGCTAAAGCCAATCTCGTCATTGTTTAGCTTGTATAGTTTGTCAGCTAAATTGTGTGACTCTGTTACCCATTGCTCTGGTGAACTGGCTAGGTACTCTGCAATTATTTCTGCATTATCAGTATCAATAAACTGCGCGAATTCAGTGAATGATAGGTTTTCATTTTCGATTAATTTAGTGTCCCACAACGAGTGCAGGTTGGTTTGCTGGCCAAAAAAGGTAACGTTAATACGGTTGCCACCTCTATCTTCTGCACGTCCGGCATGAAATGGCTGATGGCTATCGCCAACTAAATGAACAAGAAAACGTAAGCTAAAACGTTTGGCATCTATTGAACTGTTTTTGTTTTGTAGCGTATCGATGGCAAAATACATCCCTTCAAGAATGTTGCTTACATTATCTTTATTTAAGTTTTCATCGTGGTTGTGAGTAAATGTAGATGAATTGCTTGGCGCGTTAATGTAATGCCAACGAGAAGATTTTTTTTGCCAAAAAGGACTCGGATCAGAGCGCATTTCATCAGCCCAAGTAGCAATTTGCGCTAGACTTTGCCCTTCTAAAAGTTCTTTAAGCTCTGCTTTAGTTGCGTCTGTTATGTGATTTTCGGCAATTTCACCGACAATTCTGTGGCCATTTTGTCCCCAAGCCAATACATTTTGTGATGATAAAAGTACTGCGCCGACTAAAAGATAACTAAATCCATGTGTAATTTTGCGTAACATTTGTGTTTTCCTCAATGATCTTATTTTACAAGAGCAGCCTCTCCTATGGCGCGAATTGTCCTGATTTTGAGATAAATAGAAAGGACTCAAAGAAAATCATAATTTCTTATTGCTATTTGTTTAAATTCAAATAGTTAATTGTTTTAGGTAAAATTACTTGTTGTAATAAGTAATTTAAATTGGTCAAATAGGAGGATGAATAGTTTTGGATTGTTGAACTTTTGAAAATTAAACAGCTGCTTTTGCAACACAGCTTCTTTGTAACTGTTTTGTTACTGTTTTTTTTGTTGGTTTGGCTCAGTGGCCAGCTGAATGTGGTTACATCCAGGGGGGCCTTAAAGCCTTTAATTGAAACATCTAGTCGGTGTCAGACTTGGGCAACAGAAAACCAAGTGCAATTAATTGTCTATGCCCCCTCGCAAAAGGTTGCTCGTTCTTTAACACAAAGCCTGTGTGAAGATCCCGTTGTAGCAAAACAATATGGCGAAGTGATCGCTTTATGGGGTTACCGTACTGCCGATAGCATTGAGTTCATTGGTAAAGGTATCGCTGATTTAATTTTAGCAAAAAACAACATTATGTCAGCCTTCAAAGCTGAATCGACCTATAATTATCAACCTGTTGTTGGCTTTCCTAGTTATACCGCGTTTTTTATTTCAGCTAAAGAAAAGCCAAAAATTAACAAGCAATACTTTTTGGGGAAACGGATTGGCTTACTTGATTATCCTACAAGCCGCTCGGGGCATATACTACCTAAACAAAAGTTTAAAGATTTAGGGATCAACCTTGAAAATTTAAAAATTACTTACGCCAGTTCACATAATGAGCTTAGGGAGTTATTAGCCAATGGACAGGTTGATTTGATAGCCTCTTTTTGGAAGGAAGCAGATCAGGCGCATTTCTCTAAAAATTATATAACTCCAATCAGTGGTAATGTAACGGGTACGCGTTGGTACTTTAAAATGCAGCATGAGAACACTGATTTGCTGTGCGCTATTCAATCTCAATTAATCCAATTATCTAAGCAGCAAGTGTCGACTTATTTTAATCATGTTGAACCATATTGGCATTGTTCTGCGGGTAAAGCTGAATTCTTAGGAGAGCAACGCGATGAACAATAAGCGCTTGTTTGGCGTGACACTGTTGATTTTTAGTGCGGCGCTATTGACGTTTAAATTGTCTAGTTATGTGCAGCAGTCGCAACATAACGATTTAATAATGGCTGATATTGAAAACCGGATTGCACTAGATTTACCTCGCCTAGATTTATCAAATCGCTTTTTGAAACACTCGGGCAATCATGACGCTATTGCAGGTTATCTACAACGTTTGAATATGCAATTGATACAACAGCCAATTCAAGTTAATACCATCAATGATGTCTCACTGGCATTAACAAATAATGGCCGCGAAAGTCGGATAGGGTATCTTGAAACAAGTGATCAAAAAGTCGCGATTACATTTTTAATTGAGACGCGTTGGTGGCATATAAGCGATATTTATATCGTTATGATATTGTTATTATTGTCTTTTTTATTTTCTAAGTGGGCTGAACTTATTAACCGAACATCGCTGCAATACTTAGCATTAAAAGAGCAAACAGAGCAACTTCCGCTGGTTAATGTGCAAGTGAAACTAGTGATTGATTTGCAAGATAAGGTTTTGGCTATTAATGATAACGCTGAGATAAAAGCCGGTTTAGCTAACAAACCATTGTGTTTTTACTTGGCTTTAATCGAGTTTTGCGTTGAGCACCCCGATGTGACGCTTAATCAAAATAAAGATGTGCCGGATGAGTTAATTGAATTGGCGAATAAGTATTTTTACCGTTTAACTCAGCTTGGTCACACCATTCGTAAACGGCCTAACTTTACCAATAGTTTGGAAAAAACCTTGAGTGAAATTAGGGCTGCATTGGATGAAGTACTTATAGAACACTCACAGCTGAAAGAAATATATTACCCTCCTAAGGCACATGGTGAGGGGTCGCGCTCGCGGCTGCATAGCTATGGGTTATCGAATATCAAAGCAGATGATATAGAGGTGATAGGCAAATAACCTGAATCCAGTTAGCCCGTTCAGAATAAAAACCTCACACTGCTAATGCTTAAACAGTGTGAGGTAAGCTCGGATTATTTAGGAGAAAATTCAATGGCTTTAACTGGGCTATTTTCAATAAAGAAGCGTTTTAATGCTTGTGCATCTGTCTCATCAGTACTGACAAAGCCTTTACGCTTTACTAACACGGGGTAACCATCACCGCCAGATGCATTGTAGCTATTAATGCTCATGCGATAGGTTTTACTTTTATCCAGTGCTTGACCATTGATCATCACCTTAGTCAGTGTGTTATCACTGCGCTCAAAGCTCAGTTTATGATATTGCAAGTAAGCACCAGAATCCGGTGGGAAACTAGTTACAGTTTCTAGGTAATCCCAAAGCTCTTGACCTTGCCAATCGATATACGCAATACGGTTTTTAAATGGGTGAACTTTTAAAATATCTTTATAACTAACTTCACCCGCAGCAATACTATCACGTACGCCACCGCCGCTGATAATACCAAAGTCAGCGCCAACAACATTCATTTGCGCTTGCACAATAACGCGGGCTAAGTTGGTTTGTTGATAACGAACTTTATTGCGGTCCCCCTCAAGTTTTGCATCAACATAACCAATTTTACCTTTAATCTGTTTTGCTCCTTTAGCTTGGTAATCAGCCAAAAATGCCTTTAACTCAGGGTTTGGCGTAATATACTCATTTGCGAGGACCGGTTTTGTGGTGCCGTCTGCTTGTTCCTGGTGAATGTATAAATTTACCGGCAGTAATTTATAGTCAAGCAAAGTGAGCTGGCCATTTTCTAACTTAAATTCAGCTTTACCAACGTATTTTCCCCATTCATGGGCTTGCATGATCCAAGTGCCATTTTGTTGATCAGGTTTGCATGCCATACCTGGTTTGAAGTGAGCGTCGTTTTTATTCTCGCTTGCCATGCACACCGGTTCTTGCGAGTGACCACCGATGATCATATCAAGGGTGTTTTTTGCAAGAGAGCGGGCTAGGGTGACATCCCCCGGCGCATTAATACCATAATTGGCATCGACGTAATGGCCCATGTGGGTTACCGCAATGGTGATATCAGGCTGGTATTGTGCTTTGATTTTATCAGCCAATGTTTGGGTTACCGCAACTGGCTCTTTAAATTCAAGGCCGCCGATATACTGCGGGTTACCAATTTTAGCTGTGTCAGTGGTGGTTAAACCAATCACCGCAATTTTTAATCCTTGCTGCTCAAATACCTTATACGCTTGAAAGGCATTTTTTCCGGTTTTTTTATCAATAATATTTGCCGATAGCAGCGGAAAGTTCGCCCATTGTTGTTGCTGTTTTAAAACACTTAATGGATTGTCAAATTCATGATTACCAATTGCCATCGCATCATAACCAATTAACGACATACCTTTGAAATCAGGCTCTGCAAATTGCAGATCAGATTCAGGAATACCTGTGTTTATATCACCACCGGAAAGTAATAATACAGCGTGACCATTTTGCTTGGCATCATTGCGTAACTGGTCGATTAAGGTTTTACGGGCAGCCATGCCGTATTCACCTTTTTCGTTATGCCAAAAACGGCCATGATTATCGTTGGTATGTAAAATAGTGAGATAGTGAACATCATCGGTCGATGAGTGTGTGTTAGGAGCAGGTTGATAATTACTGCATGCACTGATGCTTAGTAATAGAAAAAGTGAAGTTAATATGCGCATAATGTGACCCGTGTTGTCAGTGTTCTGCTGTTCATTAAGCGCATAGTCTAAACTAGTTTTATTGCAAAATAACGTAATTATTCTATTTTCATATCGTCTTGAAAATTTAATTTTCCTGTCGCGGCTAATTGACGCCGTTGTAATTCTTGTTCTGCCAATGCTGATTTTTCATGATTATTACCCACCATCCAGTTCAAAAAACTTGCTGGCAACTTAGTGTAAGCCTCGCCTTGATGTAAGCCGAAATCGCATATCTGTTGTTCATTATTAGACATGGCAGTTAATCCTGTTGTGTGTGTTTTATTATTGAAAATAATACTAACAAAATAAATCAGGCTATTAAGACGATTTCGTTTTAAATAAAATTTATTTATAACGTGAGTGAATAACAACAAGATGTAACCACATGTAATTTAAATGTAATCAATTCGGTCTGATTTGTTTAAAGGTACGTTTTGCTATCGTATTTAGTCCATTGGTTCTTTACTATTTGCATTAAATTTACATACCCCCAACATTCTTCAGGACAAAAAATAATGAAAAAACTATTACTGGGTAGCTTGTTAGCTACCGCTGCGTTTGCAAGCAATGCTACCGTGGTTGAAATGCAAACTTCGCAAGGCACCATCAAAATTGATTTATTTGATCAACAAACACCAAAAACGGTGGCGAACTTTTTAACCTATGTTGAGAGTGAAGCGTATCATCAAACTGTGATCCATCGTTCGCTAGAAAACTTCATCATTCAAGGAGGCGGGTTTACATTTACCGATGATTTTAAAGCGATTGAAACATCACCTGCAGTTGCGAATGAGCCAGTGCTGTCGAATGTAAAAGGCACCGTTGCTATGGCTAAAGTGGGAGGAAATCCAAATAGTGCGACTAGCCAGTGGTTCTTTAATCTTAAAGATAATAGCGCAAACTTAGATAAGCAAAATGGCGGTTTTACCGTATTTGGTCAAATTACTGCCGATAGTTATGCTGTGCTGGATAAGATCTCTGCGTTAGTTCATTGCGGTGAAATTCCTGTGGTAAATATAACTAAAGAGCAGTGTGCAAGTGCAGATACCACGTTGGCTATTACTAATCTTGTATCGGTTAATAGTGTGGTGGTGCTGGACGATGATCCAAATTCATCAGCCAATTTATCTCCGAAAGAAAACACCCTAATTAACGATCCGACTCAGCCTGATGCGGATGATAACTCAAGTGGTAGTATGAGCTGGTTATTGCCATTACTCTTGTTGGGCTTTAACCGTCGCCGTGCAGCTTAATAGTATGTGCTTGCTATCGGGTTATATGTCCCGATAGCAAGGGTAACGGTTTAAAGTGCAAATACCCGCATTACTAATAACACCCACATAGTTAAAACCACTAAACAGCCAAGCAAAAAGCTATAATAACGCGGTTTTACGCTATTGCTGCCTAAATGAATAATACTGTGAATTACTCGCGAAATAACAAACCCCCATGCTAAAGCTACAAACATGTACCCTGCTGCATTGAGTTGTAGGCCTGTTACGCAGGCAACAAAAAACAATACTGGTATTTCAAACTGATTGATAAAGTTGCGACCAGCAATATGCACGTCATCACCCGCATTATCTAATTGCATGGTAGCAAAATCTTGCATCGAAATTGTTTTGTTACGTGCAGCACTAAAACGCCGACGACCCATTACCACCATTACTGTAAACGTCAACATGACTTGAGCGAACATAGCAAGCAATAGATATTTTTCCATTTGATTCTCGTTGTTAGAGTAAATTCAGACATAAGCCTAGCAGTTTGTCTTTATAATTCACAAAATGTGTTACAAAGTATTTAGAAAAATGATTGCAAGCTTATGCTCGTTTACCGATCATAAACACAAGACAACAATTAATGGATACTATCCTCATTATGAAAAAAATAATTACTTTAAGCGCTATTGCCTTAGCGGTATTAAGTGGTTGTGGTACCACAACCACTTCAGTACAACAACAAACCGCATTATTGTCAGATACTCTGGTAATTAGCCCAAATGATACTCGCCAATATAAAACCCTTAAATTGGCAAATGAAATTGAAGTAATTTTAGTCTCAGATCCAAGCGCTGAAAAATCAGCGGCCGCATTGAGTGTCGGTGTTGGTTTGTTACATGATCCAATGAGTCAACAGGGGATGGCGCATTATTTAGAGCACATGTTATTTTTAGGTACTGAGCGCTACCCTGATACCAAAGGGTACTCTGATTTTATGACTAAAAACGGCGGGGCGCACAATGCTTATACATGGTTAGATATCACTAACTACATGTTTAAAGTCAATAATGATGCCTATGACGAAGCACTAGATCGTTTTGCTGATTTCTTTAAATCTCCTAAGCTTTACCCAGAATACACAGATAAAGAGAAAAACGCAGTAAACGCCGAATGGCCAATGCGCCGCGAGATGGACTTTTTTGGTCAGTTTAAACTGGCGCGTAAAATGATGGGCGATCATCCTGCAAATCGTTTTTTAATCGGTAATTTAGAAACACTCGGTGATAAAGAAGGCAGTTCATTACATAAAGAGACGGTTGATTTTTATAATAAATATTACTCTTCTAACATTATGAAAGTGGCGATGATTTCAAACTTGCCACTGAGCGAGATGGAAGCGAAAGCACAAAAATATTTTGCTGATATTGAAGATAAAAAAATCGACAAACCAACCGTTACCCAACAGTTAGATTTTGATAATGTGGGTGGTAAACGCGTACATTACGCCCCCAATGAAGATGTAAAACAGTTACAACTTGATTTTACCATTGTTGATAACAGCGACGAATTTGCCGTTAAACCAAACCGCTTTGTAGCATATTTATTAAGTAATGAAATGCAAGGCAGCCCAGCGCAAATTTTACGTGATAAAGGCTGGGTATCACAGCTATCAGCCAACGCGACGCCAACTCACTACGGTAACTATGGCGCGTTGACAGTCGATGTGCAATTAACTGATGAAGGCATGAAAAACCGCGAAACAATTGTCGCAACAGTGATGCAATACATCGACTTGATCAAAAAAGAAGGCGTTGATAGTAAATACTTTAATGAAATTCGCACTTCATTAAATAATGAATTTCAATTTTTGGAAAAAGGCGATGAGTTCGGTTATGTCAGTAATCTAGCTGGCAGCATGCAGGACTACCCACTTAATCATGCTATCAATGCGCCATATTATTACGCTAAATTTGATGCCGCAGCCATTAACAAAGTGCTTAAGCAATTAAATGCTGATACGTTACGTATTTGGTATACCTCTAAACAAGAAGAAACCGACTCGCAATTGCATTTTTACGATGGTAAATACCGTATTGAAGATATCAGCGATGCAGAGATTGCCAGCTGGAGTAAACCAAGCCAATTTGCCTTAGCACTACCAACCGTAAATCGTTTACTACCAGAGAGCTTTGCAATTAAAACAGCGCAATTTGCTGAGCAAAAGCACCCAGCGTTGGTGTATGAAAAAAATGGCGTAAAAATATGGCGTCAAGCCAGTCAAAACTTCGCCGAGCAACCGAAAGGATTGCTTGAAGTTTATTTAAATACGCCGGATGCATTGACGGATATTAAAGCAAAAGTACTTTATTCAGTATGGGCTGACTTATACAACCTACAACAAAGTAAACTCAGTACTGAAGCGGCCGTTGCTGGTATGAGTGTTGGCCTTGAAGCGAGTAATGGCCTTATTTTATCTATGAGCGGTTTTACAGATAAACAGGATTTATTGCTAGCGCAGGCGCTGGAAAACATAAATGTACAAGTGACAGAGCAAGGCTTTGCGCAAGCACTTGATCGTTACCAACGCGCTTTATTAAATGCACAAAAACAATTTCCTTTCTATCAAGCGTTCGATGAATATTCAAAACTGATCAGAACCGGTAGCTTTGATACGGATGCATTAGTAAATACAGCTAAAACATTAACGATTGCCGATTTTGAGCAGCTCAAACAGCAGACATTTGGCAATAACGAACTACGCGTATTTACTTTTGGTAACTACAACCAGCAAGATGTTGACGCGATTGCTAAAGCGCTAACTGCAGTGTTACCAGTAGCGCACAAAGCAACTGAATTCGCACGCAGTAAAGCATGGTTGCCGCAACCTGGTGAAACCATCGTATTGCAAAAAGACATTGATGTGGCGGATGTCGCGATTATTGATATGACCGTACACCCGATTGCAGGCTATAAGCAAAAAGCGCAAGCGCAAGTGCTACAAGGTCACTTTAGTACTATTGCATTTGATAAATTACGTACCGAAGAGCAACTGGCTTATGCGGTAGATGGCTTAGCACGGCCAATTGAAGACTATTCAGCAATTGGCTTGTTTATTCAAACGCCAGTAAAAGATGCCCAAACAATGCAAGCGCGCTTTGAGGAGTTTAAAAAGCAATACGCCGTAGAGCTTGATACCATGAGTGAAGAAACCTTCGCACAACTTAAAAACGCAGCCTTAGTATCACTCAAAGAGCAGCCGAAAAACCTCAGTGATGAAATGGGCCCATTAATTGGCGATTGGTATCGTGAAAATTTTGCTTTTGATTCAAAAGAAAAGTTAATTGCTGAAGTTGAAAAAGTCACCCTTGCAGATATTAAAGACTACTACCAGCAAACAATGTTAAATCCACAAGCTGCGCGTTTAAACGTACAACTTCGTGGTAGCAAATTTGCTGACAAACCGTTTGCCGATTTACCAAAACAAACATTGGTAACAGACTTACAAGCACACTTTAATGGCATTAAATTGCAAAAGTAATTTAGCCCATTGAAGCGTTGAAAAAGATCAAAGCCCAAGCGATTTGCTTGGGTTTTTTTGTGAAAAAATAAAAATACAGCGAACCTTTTACATTGCTAAACCGTCTTGTAGAAAAGATATTAAGGAGAGGCATGAATTCGACGCAAATAACGCTTGCTGTAATTAGCGCACAGCAAGGGGATGAGCCAGCTTTTAACTCATTATGTACTTATTTGTATAATCCTAGCTTTCTATTTGCGATGAAACTTTGTAAACAGAAAGACTTAGCAAAGGATATAACGCAAGAAGCGTGGACTGTGGTAGCAAAAGACATTCGTAAATTAAAAGAACCAAGCGTGTTTAAAGCGTGGTTATTTAGAGTGGTATACCACAAGTTTATTGATGTCACCCGTAAAGATAAGTACATAGAAAGTTTTCAGCCGGATAAGCATGAACAATCAATAGATACTACACATTGTAATGAGCAATCTATTGATTTAGCAAAATTAATAAATAACCTGCCAGATAGTGAGCGGCTCAGTGTTTATTTGTTTTATTTAGAGCAAATGTCAATTAGCGACATTGCTTTAATAACAAATGTTGCTGTTGGCACAGTGAAGTCACGTTTACACCGAGCGAGAGCACAGCTGGTAAAATGGTTGAGTGAATAATTGGAGAGAGTGATGAATTTAGATGAGAAAATAAAAGAGAGCTTACAGGCTGAACAACACAATTTGGAGTCTGTTTTAGAGACTGATTCTGGTTTATTTAAACAGTTTACAGGTATATATCGCGGAAAAATGCGCAGTTGGACAGTTTTAGGTACGATGTTGGCTTTTATACTCACGGCAATTTTTATACTATCAGCCTACCAATATTTTAATGCTGAGCAGATAGCACAGCAACTGTTTTGGGCTGTGTGTTTTGTAAGTAGTCTAATGATGCAAATTGCCGTTAAACTCTGGCTGTTTATGGAGATGAATAGGCAATCTATTATTAAAGAAATTAAGCGAAGTGAATTTGAAATAAGGCTGATACTCAGTGAACACTCAACTTCAAAGATTAAAAACTAAGTTTTAATCTGAACGTTAAAAGGAAGTTTTATGAAATACATAACTTGGTCTTTGTTGTTATTGTATTCAGTATGTAGCTACAGCAGCAACTCATTTACTGATGACTTGGTCAACGCCGCAAATGATAGAACAACACAAAACGTGCGTTATGACGGCGCTTATCATCGCATTGCTTACCCAAACGGCGATGTACCCGACAATATTGGCGTATGTACTGATGTGATTATTCGAAGTTATACCCAAACCACCTCAAGATACGAGTTTCAGTTGGAATTAAAAGCGATTTAGGCAAGGCATTGATTGCAAATAATAGTGGTTCTATTGTTAAAATCAATAACGCAGTATCAATCGCTTTTAAACCAACCCGTTGGGCGTTTCA
>NZ_DRGM01000057.1 GCF_011050055.1 Pseudoalteromonas prydzensis
ACTTGATATAGTTTTAAAAAATCACCTAAGGCATTGCTATCATTAAGTTTTATATTATATTTAGTCAATTTCAATGTCCGCTCATAGCCGCCAGTTAGATGAAGTGCAAATCTATTTATCGAAACTGTAAGATATTAGCTACTATGACAACTAAAAATGACACCCACTTTAAAATCGCCTAAAAATAGCACCAAATAAGTTCACATCAAATCAATTTACCGCCTAAAACTCATTCAAAATTACACTTATAATTATCTCGGGAAGTTTTTATTCGACAAGTCCTAAGTTACTGACATGCAAACCCTTGCCTGGGGACAATATTTGACGTTTTAGCTGGGTATAAGTACTAGGCCAGTAGTTTTTCGCTGTTGCTAACGTTGCTACGTCGTTTTCTCTTCAGATTTTCACAATAGCTTTCTTGTGCTGCCGCCCTACCCACTGCACCATGAAATACGCGGGTAAATTGCGTGGTCAGTTTTAACCAGTTTTCGGGGGAAATATTTACACGCTCTAATAATGGTAAATGACTACTTTCGATATAACCCCGTTTCCCTTCCCTAACGCAGCGCCCAGTTAATTCAATAAGTTCAAGATACGATTTAAGCTCAAAAGGCAAGCCTTTCGGCATTATCTGACGCGGCATGCCAGCAAAACGTAATAACTTTTTAGGTTGCTTGCCTGTTGATGCGCTTTCAATACGTTTTTGTACGCTGGTGTAGATTGATTTCTCTGGGGTGTTCGCTATTTTGGCGCGGATTGGGTTTAAATCGACATACGCCATACACGCTGCAAGTGCAGCTTCATCTAGTAGAGCTTGTGATTTAAAGCGACCTTCCCAGAATCGGCCTGTGCAGTTATCTTCTTTATTGGCTCTGCGGGCAATATCTTCATTTAACAACCGCATAAACCAGCTAATACTGGATAACCGCTCTCGATATTGCTCAACCGTTTGATTAAAAAAGATGAGCTCTGATTTACTTAATTTTTCACCTTGCAAATACTTTTTCGTCAATAACGTGCCTTTACACAGCTTATGCCAGCGTAGAATAATGGCTTTGTCATTAAGGCGTTTGGCTTTTTTATCATCAACATACAACACTAAATGTGTGTGATTGCTCATCACTGCATACGCACACACATCAATGCAAAATACCTTAGCCAAGGCGAGTAGTTTATCTTCTACCCAGCCCCTGCGGTGCTCATAGGACTGACCTGTAAAACGGTCTTCACCGCATAAAAAAGCACGGCGTACACAGCGTGAAATACAATGATAGTATTTTGTATCAACCAAACTTACTTGACGCTTTCTTGCAATTGCCATGGAACACCCTATTTGTTTTTCATACTAATTTAAAGTTAGTAAAAAATAGGGGAAATACAAACTTTAGGATGGGTGTCATCTTTGTTATCTGTGCTTCATGATCGCATGTGCTTTCAAACCAATGTTCTTTCGGATGGGTGTCATCTTTGTTCTAAGTTAAGATTAAGACGTAATCACATAGGTCCCTTAAATACGTCTACTTACATTTTACGGATAGCATTTATTTTATTAATCTTTTTGATCACTCCTGACTCAAAAAGTTGCTGCGCGCTGGACTTGAGCAATTGAGTTTCCTCAAGCGTTCTATGCTCTTTAATGATTAAGTTTGCATAGCTAATTTGCAACTGGTTTATTGCACGGCTTTTCTTTCTGCATTCAAAGCACTTGATCGCATGTGCATCAATCCAAAACTTTAATTCTTCAAACCAATATTGCTGCTCTTTAGCAAAAAATATAAACGCTCTATGGCAATCTACACATTGCTCTTCTATATCAATGTAGAGCTGTCTTGGATATACACAGTAACTTTGTTTTTCAATTGCTGCGGGGATCGCCGTCTCAGGAAAGTAACGCAAACTTGCATATCGCCAATGGGCATTATCGATTTCTTGCTTTGTATAACGGTTACCAGAGATGATAGGCTCGCAGCCATATCTTGGGTGGTTCACATAATTGGCCATAGTAGCTATTTACCCAGCACAATAAGGGTGCCTAAAGCGCCTGCGGCCACACCGATAATAAAACCAATTACCCAACAGATAGTATTTAGTTTACTAAATAATGGAGAAGCAATAGCGTCTTCTTCTGCTGAGCCGCTTACTGACGGTTTACTGTCATGGGTTTGGTCTACTGTTGGTCTTGCTGGCAGTTCGCTGTCTGCAAGCTGCTCCAACGTCATTACAACCTGTTCGGGATTAACATGGTCGCCATTTGCAATCGTTATATTCTCAATAATGCCATTGCAGTCAGCCATTACTTCTAATACGACTTTTTCAGTCTCAACATCAAATAACACATCCCCTGCATAAACTAGCTGACCTTCACTAACATAAAGCTTAGCGATGTCTGCTGTGTGTATTGAGTCTGGCAGCATAGGTACTTTAACATCTATGTTCATAATTCCTCCTTGGATAAAACGCCGCGGCTATTCATTTAGGACTTATAGCCGACTAAAACTAAAAACTGACGGCTGACGGCTGACGGCTGACGGCTGACGGCTAAATTATCAACCAAACGCGACATTAGCGAACACGGCGGTCATCAGTACTGGGCATACAAAACGTATGTACTGAGCAAACCAATAACGCATACCACTTGCAGCCTCATTTAATTGATTACCACGGCGCCACAACCACCCTACAGTGATAAAGTAAAATAAGCCCATAAGCGGTAATTGATACTGAGTCAGTACCATGATCACTAAACCAAATAACCAATCAAAATTGAAGATAATCAAGGATGACGCGGCTAAAACCGTTAAGCTCACTAAAAACGTCGCTTTTTTACGCTCTACTTGATGGTTTTCAACTAAAAAAGCCACTGGAATTTCAGTTGATGAAATAGTCGATGTGAGTGATGCAATCGACATTAGTACAAAAAACAGTAAGCCAACCAATAAGCCAATTTCGCCCATAGTATTAAATAACTGCGGTAGAATTGCGAAAATTAACTGTCCTTCCCCCACTAATTTACCGTCACTAAATACTTGCACGCCGTTATGCTGCGCCACATAAATGGCTGGAATAATTAATAAACCCGCTAAAAAGGCAACCCCTGTATCAAGTAACGCGACCGACGCGGTTAACCGCGGTAAATTAGCATCAGGCTGCAAGTACGAGCCATAAATCATCATACAACCGACACCCAATGACAGCGAAAAGAACGCCTGCCCCATTGCCGCAATAATTAACCCTGGCTCGAGTATTTGGCTAAAGTCTGGCACTAAATAGGCTGCAAAGCCTTCGCTGGCACCGTCAAGCGTTGCAATGTAGGCAATTAACACCGCCAGTAACACCAACAACATCGGCATTAAGCGTCGCGACCAAGTTTCAATACCCGATTTAACTCCTTTGAGAATAATGCTCGCAGTGAGTATTAGCATCAATGGCGTAAATATAAAATTACGTGCCATAGAGTCGGTTTGTAAAAATTGGCTTAATTCAGTAAAGCCTAAAAATGTGCTTATTGGCTCAAGCGCATAGGCCAGCATCCAGCCAGCGACTATTGAATAAAAGCTCAGCATCACGATGGCACCCACTAAGCCTAAATAGCCAGCGGCAGCGCCCACGTTTGGCGCTTGCTGTTGCCATGCACGTTTAAGTGCTTTTACAGGGTTCGCTTGTGCTTGATGACCTAAATACAACTCAGTGTATAAAGCGGGTAACGCCAGTAAAAAGATAACAATAAAATAAACCAGTAAAAACGCACCGCCGCCATGATTAGCCGCTTGCGTAGGAAACCCCCAAATATTACCTAATCCAACCGCAGCGCCAGAGGCTGCTAAAACAAAGCCAAGGCGGCTTTGAAAACCATCACGCAATTGTGCCATACATCTACAATCTGTTATTATTTTTCATTATTGTGAATTAAACCATATTTCACAGTCACTGAGTAATAAATTTGCCTTGGCTTAATTAACCAGTGCACAACCGCACAAAATGTAAACATGTTTGTTCTTTTATCTCTTTAATTGTGGATTTTATGCCTGCGTTATTTTTTCAACAGCAACTCGTTATCAACGAGCACAGCGTGCAACCGTGCAATGCGAATACTATTTTATTATTTGATGCCCAGCAGTTAAATGTCGATGAATTCGATTTAAACGCGCTGTTAAGCTCCTTTGAGTTGGCAATAATTACTCGGCGTAAAAGTTACAAAGCCAAGCAAGAGTATTTAGCCACTCGGCTATTACTTAAGTATTTGCTAAAGCAAAATTCATCGCAGTTCAGTCAGTTACCTGCAAATCAGATCAGTTCTGAATTTGACGAGCCAAGCAGTAAGTTACTCATCCATATCACCGGCAGCGAAACGGTGTTTAGCAGTTGCTTATCGCACTCAAACGGCTTTGTCGGTGCGGCGCTGAATGTAACGCGCAGTGAGTTTGGTTTTGATATTGAAAAAATAAACCTGAAGCGTCCATTTACAAAGCTCGCTAAGCATTTTTATCATCAAGGTGAAGTTAATTTAATTACGCAAAACCAACAGCAAAGCGCTGAACGTTTTTTTAGAATTTGGACCTTAAAAGAAGCACTGGCTAAAGCCACCAGTAAACCAATTGCCAAGTTACTGAGCCCCAATGTATTTACCGAGCTTACACGAGCAAATTTAGCGGCAGTGAGTTGTCAATATAATGAGTTTGATATTAGTGTAGTAAGTGACAAGAGCACTGACTGGCAGTGCTCTGTGGTGAATTCTATTTCGCAGTTACGCGGCGTGCTGAACTTCTAATAAACGGCTGTGAATAGCTTGTACAACTAAATCAGACTCACTTTGCTCAACTAGAAAGCACAAGTTATGTTTACTCGCACCGTGGCAAATTAGCCGAATATTAAAATCACTTAACACCTGCATTAAATTAACTTGCTGCTGACGCAACTGAATTTCTGAACCAATCAGCGCCACTAAGGTTAAATTGTTTTCAACCGATACATGGCAAAACTCTGCAAGTTTGTCTAAACACTCTTGATCAAGCTCAGGACGCGACGCATTAGGTGCATTATCTAACGTAATTGCCACACTTATCTCAGAGGTCGTCACTAAATCAACCGAGATATTAAACTCACTTAAAATGGCAAACACACGGGCTAAAAAGCCACTTGCTAACAGCATTTCAGGACTTTTTAGCGTCAGCAGAATTTGGTTTTTACGTTGCGTTACCGCGCGAATACCTGGTACTTGTGATTTCTCACGTTCGATCCAGGTACCACCACGCTCAGGCTCACAGCTTGAACCTACAAATACACTAATGTGGCTGCGGCTCGCGGGTAAAATAGTGGCAGGATGTAATACTTTAGCACCAAAGGTCGCCATTTCTGCCGCTTCATCAAAACTTAACCGGGCAATAGGTGTAGCCTTTACGCACAAACGCGGATCGGTGCTAAAAATACCCACAACGTCAGTCCAAATATGCACACTTTTTGCGTTTATGGCTTCGGCAAGTAATGCCGCACTGTAATCTGAACCACCACGACCAAGTGTGGTAGTTTGACCATGCGCGTCACTGCCAATAAAGCCTTGAGTGACTACCACATGTTCTTTTAAAAGTGGTATTAAATGCTCTTTTGCCGCCGCGGCTGTTGCTGAAACATCTGGCGTTGCTTTAGAAAACTGGCTATCGGTTTTAAGTACTTGACGCACATCAAAACGCACCGCATTTAAGCCATTTAAACGCAGCACTTGAGTAAATAAATACGACGATAAACGCTCACCAAAGCTCAATAACTCATCGTGTTGCTGCTTTGTTTTTAATGGCTCGCTCGCTAAGGCTTTGAATGCTTTTATTGTTTCTGCAAAGCCATGGGCTAAATCAGCATCCAATGAAAGCTCGTTTAAAATGGCGTCTTGAATAGCAATAACGCCCGCAATGTTCTCACTGCGCTCATCTGCTGATAAATCTTTTTTACACAAGGTAACTAGGTGGTTGGTTACACCGGCACTGGCACTCACAGCCACTACTCGTACATTGTTATCGGCTACAATAATTTCACTGCAACGGCTCATCGCTTCAAAGTTAGCTACACTGGTGCCGCCAAATTTTGCGACTACGTGATCTGATTTTTGATTTTTCGCTGACTGTTGCACGTTATTAGCAGCTAATTGGGTATTCATGTCGTCTCCTTTTGTGGCATTCACACCACGATAAAACAAGAAGAACTTGGCAAGGGGGGGCTCGATAAGAAAAAGTCCACTGCCAGAAGCTCTCCACCTAATTGGTGACAGTTTTGAGGATTCAGCCCCATAAACCGAAAAACCACTGTGACGTGCAGTTGTTTTTCTCGGCGAATATTTCCCTCCTTAATGGTCGTAGGCAGTCGTCGCCTCACATTAAGTACCTAAATACCGCACCTCTTCTGAATGTTAGATTAATTGCATTCTATAATTACCAATTAAAATAACAAAGCCCACATAAAGTGGGCTTTGAAAGTTATCGTTTAGACGTCTAGCTGTCAAGTTGTTTTAAATAATAAAAGTTATTAAATAAAGCTACCTGCTAAATATGATCCAATATAACCGATTGTATACGCTATCAATAAATACACCGACATACGTAAGTAACTCATAAAGGTCAGCGCTTTAACTTTACTCATGGCAATAATACCTGCCGCCGAGCCGATGATTAGCATAGAGCCACCCACGCCAGTTGCATACGTAAACGATAGCCATTGCTGCGGGCTCATCACGATTTCTGCTTTAAGCAATGCAGCCGTCAGCGGTACGTTATCAACCGCAGCTGACAAAATACCCATTAAGTAGTTCGCATATTGCGCTGGCATTAATTCATAAAGGTGAGTGAACTTGTTCAGCATGCCGACTTCTTTCAATGCACCTACAAGTAATAATACACCAACAAAGAACAGCAAGGTGTCGTATTCAATTTCACGAATATAATCGATGATTTTTTTATTCACGTCTTTTTTGCGCATTAAAAATTGCGCCACTAAAAACATCAGCGATAAACCAAATAAGAAGGTTAACAACGGCGGCACATGATAAAGTACGCTGAGTGTCAGCGTTGCGATAATGGTTGATAAGAAAATGACTGCAATTGTAATATCAGTTTTTTCAATACGGCGCTCTTCTTGTTTAGTAAACTCAACCGCACCATTTAACCCAAACGACAACATGATCGCCAGCAGTGCCACACTTGCCAGTGCAGGCACAACTAACAATAACAAGTTAGCAATACTGACTTTTCCATCAAGGAAAATCATTAATGTCGTCACATCACCGGTGATCAAAGACACGCCACCGGAGTTAACGCTAAAAATAATTAATGTGGCGTATTTAATTAGCTTCTTCGGGTCCAGTTTTAACGACATCACCACCGCAAGCGAAATCAATGTGGCTGTGATATTGTCTGAAATTGACGAAAATAAGAAGGAGAATCCACCAATCAAAAACATCAATTTGCGTTCGCTTATTGCACTGGGCATGACTCTGTGCACAATATTTTGGATAAAACCTTTGGAGTTTAAATAAGCAACAAAGGTCATTGCAGCCATTAAAAACAACCATAGTGTGGCAATCTCTAAAATATTGTGATCAAGTTGATGTTGTATATTTTCGGGGCTTTGCCCGTTGAGCGGCGAGATAAATAAGATAATCCAGCATAAAGTACCAAAGAAAAGCGTGGTTTTGGCCTTGTTTACATGGATAATATCCTCTATAACGATGAGCACGAATGCAAGCGTTATCAGGGTTAGGATAATTGCAGATACCATGGTGTTTGAACAACCTTTATAAAAATGTAAAAATTGTATGCTATATGCCGCAGGACGACACGGCGCGCAGTCTAGCACCAAAGACTGTGTAAAACTATTGCAAATTCACTTTTATAAGACAAATCGCTGATAGCCTGTACCTAGGCTATGCAGTATTAATTCGAGTTACTGGAGCTTTATGATCCCAGCTAAAAAGTTGCTAAATACCCTTACAGAGCATTGGGGAATGTTAGAACTGCTATTTAAACGTTTTAAGATGGCTGATTTCAGCTTAAAAGACGTACAAAATGCGATCAAACAAAAACAGCCAACGTGGTCAAATGAACGTATCTACAAAGAGACCAACCGCCTTTTAAACCAAGATATTATTATTCCTTTGGCTAAGTCGTCGCAGCTTGAAATTAATCGCGCGATCGCTGATTTTGCCACTTTTTTATTGCAAGAAGAGCATTTAGGTTTAGCCCAAGAAATTAGCGTATTGGTTGCAGATTTAGCCCGTTTGGGTAACCGTTTGGACAATGCCGGTAGTATTGAAGACTACGACGAAATGCGTCGTTTTAGTCGTATTATGGATGATCGGGTGCGCAAAATAATGAAGTTATTTGCCCACAACGAAAATGCTATTTTAAATATTGTAGAACAAGCAAAAGCCAACAATGCGGTGCAATCATTGCAAAAACGCTACAAAGCCGTTATTGAAGCCTTTGATGAATACATAGAACCTATGCTTGAGATGGTCGATATTCGTGGCGATTTTCATGCCTGCTTTAACACCATCGAAACACAAATAAGCACGCAAATCGAATATATAGAACGCAGCGGTAAAGCGTACCAAGATAAACGTATGCTTGAACGATTACGTACCCGTATTTTAGAAATGCACTTAGTGGGCCGAGAAAGCCTACGTAAAAGCGCCGATATGCTAATGCCACTGCGTGAAGAGTTGCGCCGTAATAATATGATCACTCGTCAAGCGGCTAAAGTGCTTGGTTTAGTGCGCAAAAATGGCGTTGATAATATGCTCAGTGCCGTACAACCACATTTTGTCTCTGACACACAGCGGTTCTCATTAGGGCAACAACGGCATATGGTCGCTTACATGGCTGCACTCGTTGAGTTTGAACACAGTGAATACGAGCTTCCTGATCAACAAGACGTGCCCGCTTTTGTTACGCCAAATATTCCAGATTACAATAATGTTAAAGCGAACTTTAAAAAACGTTTCAATGCTAAGCGTAAAAAGCCCCTGCCATTATTGACCTTTTTAGGGGAAAGCTACCCCGACCTTGAAGCCGACGAAATGCTGTTTTTATATCAAAAACTAGTCAGCGACACTGAGATTGAAATCAATCAAAGCGATGAAAAAATGCGCGTAAAAATCGCAGGGCAACATTTCTCACTTTTCCCTTTTAATACAAAACCATTTGATTCTAAACCTGTTGCCTCAGAGCAATCTGCAACAGGGAATGAGTAACCGTTATGACACAGATAAACTTAGACGAATTGAGCCATCTACAAGCGATTAATAAAAAATTAGTCACCGGCTATCATATTAGCGAGCAAGACACCGTGATGTGGCAAGAGCTTGATCAACAAATTGATGCCTACCGTGCCTTGTTTAATGCGCTGGGCCACGATTTACAACACGACAGCCGTGGTTTTTATTACTTTGCCAGTGATGAAAGTACACCCAATATGGGCAAAATCTCCCGCGCTATTGCCTTAACGGTTTATATCCTTATTGAGCATTACGCCAACTCAGGTAAAGATCCAATGCGCGCCTTATTTGACGAAGTAAACGATTTAGAACTGATGCAAACGCTAGTGCAAATGAACAAACACTTGTTTGATCAGCTCGAAATTTTCTCTGGCTCTGATTTACGCAAAGACGTGTACTTACGCATGGTACGTTTAGGCCTCGGCCGAGAAGTAGAAAATGGCTTTATGCTGCAAGCGCCTATTTACCGTTATATTGATGCGCTAATGGAAGTAAACGAAGAAACCTATATTGGAGAGGACGAATAATGAAAAACCTATACGGCCTCAGTAAGCTGGCATTATTAAATACCGCCGGCTATGCCAAATGCGTGATCCCGCTGGATAAAAGCAGCTCAATTTGTGCGCCTAACAACACAGGTAAAAGCTCGGTAATAAACGCCCTGCAGTTTCCACTTATTAATGACTTACGCCTCACCGAATGGGATGGCCATGATTTAGACGAAACCCGTAAGTTTTATTTCTCCTCTGATCAATCCTATATTTTACTCGAAGCCGACCTCCCCCACGGCCCGGTGGTGATTGGTGTGGCAGGGCTTGGTAAAATTGCCGGTTACGCGCATCAGTTTTTTTGTTACCAAGGCAAACTCAACCTTGAGCAGTACACTCAAGGCAAAACCATCATTAAGTTCACTAAGCTATTTAATCATTTAAAACAGCAAGGTTTTAACCCGATTGAGCTAAAAGCCCAAGAGTTAAACGCCCTGCTGACTGGCGGTACGACACCGTTTGATGGCGATATTAACTTAAAAATGATCCCGCTTAACAACGTACAAGATTCGGCTATTTATAAAGAAATTTTTCGCCGTATTTTGAACTTGCATAAACTCGGTGCCGCCGATGTTAAACGCTTTATGTTGCGCGTGTTTGAACGTCATATGTCAAACTCTAAGGTCGACTTTTATGAAGTGTGGCGTCGCTCATTTGATAAAGTAAATCGCAGTAAGCGCGAATTAAAAGCGCTCGAATCGATGCAAGAGCCGATTGCTGCGCTGGAATCAATGCTTGACAATCAAACCGTACTCAAAGGAAAGCTTGCCGCATACGCGCCGAAAATTGACCAAGCCTTGATTGACTTTGATACTTATCAACAAGCGCAATTAGCTGAGCTTAATGTTGCACTTGAAGACATTGAACACGAAAAACACGAGTTTGAGCAAAAACAACAACTTTATGTCCAGCAATCGCGTGATATTGAACGCAGGCAAACACAAATTGAGCAATGGTTTTTAGACTTTGGTGCCCTAAAATCTGAATTTGAATTAGTCAACTTAGCGACTTTAAAAGTCAGCCTTGCGCAATTAAAACAAGATTACGAGTCACTATCGCATTCAATCAACAGTGCCCAAGGGCAAAGTTTACATACCCTTGATTACCGTATTAGTGAAACCCAAAAGCAGATTAAGAGCTTAAAGCTGCAGCTTAAAAATCTTGAGTTTAATTTATTTACCCGTATGCGTGAGGATTTATCGCTAAAAGAAGTGGAAGAAATTTCGCGTATTTTAAACCCTGATATTCTCTCATTTGCCACCACCAGTAATGGTGATATTGATATTACTGACGAAGATACCTTTGGCGCATTTTTAGAACAATTATCAGATAACGTGAAAGGCGGTGTACTCACCCTGCCCGGCGCGACTATTAAATTGAAAAAGCTGTCACCAGTGCAAATGCAAAGCGGTGAAAATAAAGAGCAGCTCAGTGCCCAACTCAGCGCCCTTGAGCATTCTCTTAATGAGTTCAAACAACAGCGTGACGTAGCGGCAAACGTGGCTGAAAAGCAAAAAGAAAAAGATGCCTTATACGATGAACTAATGGCAGCTGAAAGCGCACTGAAACGCTTTGAACAATACCAAATTATGCTGCAATCTAATGATGCACAGGCGCTGTTAAAAGAGCAGTTATTAGCTGAGCGCGAGCAAGTCGATAGCTACCTCCAAGATATTCAAAATAACAGCGGTTCAATTAGTGATAGACGTTCGATTATTAAATCGAAAAAAGATCTTATTTCCCGCCAAGCAGATCGTCTGCGCCAAGTTAAATCTGAGCGAATTGACCACACCCTCGATTTATATAGCGGTAAAGTCACCCCGTATATGATTGATATTCAAATTGACTTTGATAATCTCAGCGACCTAGTGCATCACTTCAATAAAGACTGCCAAGAGCTGCGTAATTTTGATATCAACGTACGTAATACCTATTTGCATATTTATAATGCCGGTATTACTAAATTTGATAACGAAAACGACGAGTTTAGTAAATATCAAAAACTTATTAGCGCGTTTCATAATATTGATAACGAACGCGATGCGGTTGAACGCCAAGCCCGTGTTGCATTGACTGAAGTAGCCGCCACGATCAAAGGTCTACGTGAAGATTTAGACAGACTGCGCCGTGAAATGAACAGCTTTAACAAAGGCATTAGTCAGCACCGTATTTCTAACTTACAAGCGTTTAAAATTAACGTGATCCCACGCAAAATGTTGGTAGAGAGTATTGATACGATTATCAGTACTTCAAATCAGTTTGAGCAAGGCGACACGCTGGATTTACTGAGCCAAGAACCGTACAGCGAAAGCGCGGTAAACGAAGCCAAAGATCACTTAATTAAACTTGCCTCCGATAAAGCGGGTTTAACCTTAACTGATTTATTTGATATCCGCTTTGAAGTAGTAAACCGCGCAGGTGAAACCGAGCATTTTGAAAAGATTGATTCGGCTGGCTCAAACGGTACCCGCATCACCATAAAATTATTATGCGGCATGTTGTTTATTCGCTACTTATTAAGCGACCAAGAGCAAAACTTATACCGTATTCCAATTTATATTGATGAAGCGGCCGATATCGACCCGCAAAATCAAAAAGCAATCATAGAGACCGCACTCAGTTTTGGCTTTGTGCCTATTTTTGCCTCGGTAAAACCACAGATCAGTTGTGACTATATCGTCCCCATTCGCTCAGTTAAAGACGGCGCCCAGAACTGGGTTGATGAAAAAGACTGGATAGAAGTGGAGCATGAATAGGGCAATAGCGGTATCTCTGTAAATTAATGTATCATTCAGTCAAGGACGACTAAACTGATCAACACCTATTTTGTACACAAATTACAGCTAAAAAATAACATTTCCTTGAATTAATTCTATGTTATGTTATCTAACGAAAAGTAATTACATTTGCCAAGGAGCAAACTCCATGAAAAATATACTAATTGCAGCTGCTGTATTACTACTTGCAGCCTGTGCAAAAACCCCCGATATTGATTACGACAAATCTGTGGACTTTACTAACTACAAAACCTTTGCTTGGTTTCCACAAGCTACCTTAGCAGATGCTGGTAATTATCAAATCAGTCCATTAATGGAAAAACGTGTACGAGAAGCGGTAAATGCACAATTACAAGCAAACGGTATGACACCTGCCGACGAAGCCTCAGCTGATGTATTGATTAACTATCACGCCTCTGTTGATACTAAAGTTGACGTTGACACATTTAACGTAGGTTACGGTGCGCGTTGGAATTACTGGGGTATGGGTTATAACACCCAAACAACAACTCGTGAATATGATGTAGGCACTTTAGTGATTGACGTTGTTGACCGTGCTTCTAACCAACTTGTTTGGCGTGGTGCTCGCGAAGGTCGCCTACAAAAGAAACAAACACCTGAACAGCGTAACGCAGCAGTAAACGAAGCCGTTGCAACTATTCTTTCTGGCTTCCCGCCGGAAAAACTAGCAAAATAATCTGTTATAAATAGTTTAAAAAGCTCACTTTTTAGTGAGCTTTTTTATACCCAGTAGTAATTTGGAGCGTATTAGCTAAGACTCAGTTTAATATGCGACCGAAAGTGGAAAAATATTACAATTCAATATGTTACAGTTAAAG
>NZ_DRGM01000058.1 GCF_011050055.1 Pseudoalteromonas prydzensis
GATGTGGCGGATGCTAAAACACGAAGAGGCTTTACTGACCACGAACATTTGGGTAATGTAGAGCTTATTCACATGAATGGGCGGGTGTACGATTACAACCTTGGCCGGTTTATGTCGGTTGATCCGTTCATACAAAGCCCCACCAACAGCCAAAGTATTAACCCGTATTCGTACATAATGAATAATCCGTTGAGCGGGACAGACCCGACGGGGTACTGCGCCGCCGCAACGGGTACCAGAATTAAATCCTGTGGCGATATGAAAGTTGACGTCAAGGTGGATGGTAAGACTGTCGGTAGTACAGTTGTAAAAGACGTGAACTTTAAGAATGGGGCAGAAGTAAACTCTGCAATGGTGCAAGGTGCGGGTTCGATTGGCACCGCAATGAAAGCGATGGAAATCGGCTCTCAGAAACAAATAGCAACAGCTTCACCGCAATCTGGTAATACAGTTGGACAAACTAACTCACCGACATCTAACAATACAGTGCTAGATACTGTTAAAGGTGTTGCAAAAGCAGGTCTAAACAGTCTTAAAAAAGGAGGAGTAATAGGACTGGGGCTAGCTCCAACTATGATGGGAAATGGTGAGTTATCTGAAGCAGATAAAGAAGAGGCAAGTAAATACTCAGATGAGCTTCAAGAAGCACAATTGAGTGGATTAAGACATGCTGAAAAGCAAGTATCAAGACATAGGGGGAACAGAGTGGCTGTTATTGGACAAGGACAAGAAACCCGCGTTATTCCCTATGCACGAGCTGTAAAAGGTGTTTCGTTTAGTCTTCCAGATAGATATCTGTATGAATCAGAATACATGAGCCAATTTCCAAGTCATGTTCAAGAGCAATTATCTGTTGCATTTAACCGTGGATGGATTAATGGTGTAATGAACGCTAAATATCAAATACATGATGTTCAAATGGCGAAAGGGCGATCTCTCCCCGGTCCTTGGTATGGGGCTGAATTGCAAGAGGTAGCATGGAGGCATTATCCTACTACTAAGGTGAATCTAAAATGACAAATTTACTAAATAAATGCCAGCAAATTGATGTTGTGAGAAGTGAACTAGTTAGGGCATTCAGCTTTTTTATTGAAGAAGAGCTTTTTAATGAATTTACTATTTCTGAAGATTTAAGTCATCTAGGAATGGGATTCAAAGTGACCTTAAATACGGAAGAATTAATTATTGGAGTCTTTGTTTCTAATATAGAAAAAAGTGTAGATTGCAAAATCAGTTTAAGGCAGTCGAACATGAGCGTGGATTGGTCATTATTGAGAAGTGACTTTGACGCGCTTCGCTACTTGGGTTCAGATGTTTCCGATTTGTTGAATAATGTGAATAATTCTAAAAAACTGATAGGTAAACTTAGAACTAAAATTTATGACGAAATCCAAAGTAAGGGAATTGTAAACTTTCTTAATGAGCTAGAACAAACAATAGGAGAAAAATAAAATATGAATAAATGGACATTCATGCTTAAAAAGCTACTCCTTGTCTGTGTTTTGTTATCAAGGTGTCGAGTTGCCTTAGTTTGTTTTTTTGTTGCCAAAAAGATAAAGCTAATTAAGAAAGAGCGGTATTAGACAGCCTTTTTTGAATTAATAGCCTCGCTAGCCGAGGCTTTTTATTGTGCAAAATCAAAGAACTAATGGGGTCGTGTCTTGCCTTTTGCCTGTCAACGATCTTCACGCTGAAGGTAGAGTAAAGCGGGTCTACCGCAGCGGTAGTTGGAAAACGTTTAGCTACGATGCACGTGGTAATATGACTCGGGGCGACGGGCTAACAAGCGCCACCTATAACGCGATGGACAAATGCGTATTCTCATGACTTTGATCACCGATTCTCATCAGCTTTGATCACCTGATTTATCATTTTGTAGAGCCGTTTTTAAATTAGCTTAACTGATCATCATCAGTCAATTTATTTAGTTGTTTTCGTATCGATTCTCCTTTTAAGTTCAACTTAATCGAACCATGAATTAGCCTATCTAAAATGGCGTCAGCATGGGTTGACTCTCCGATCATCTCATGCCAGTTTTCCTGCGGGAGCTGACTTATAATTATGTGTGATTTATACCCATACCGCGCATCGATTAATTCGAGTAAGTCACCTCGTTGCTGTGCACTCAGTGGTTCAAGCCCCCAGTCGTCTAAGATCAGTAGATCATACTTTATTAGCTTCGCCAGTAATTTCCGGTAACTACCATCTGCTTGTGCTAGAAACAGGCTTTCGAGTAGTTCTTTTAATCGAATATAGTAAACACTTTTTCCTTGTAGGCAGTGCTCATGTCCTAAGGCACATGCGAGGTAGGTTTTTCCACAGCCTGTTGCGCCAGTGATTAAGATATTTTGGTGTAAGTTCAGCCAGCTATTTTGGCTTAAGTTACGTATCTGTGCTTTTTCTATATTGCGTGTCGGCGAGTAAATCAGTTGATTTAACTGAGCCGGTAAGCGGAATTTAGCATGTCGCACGAGCCGGTCGATTTTTCTTTGCTCACGCGTGTCAATTTCATGTGTTAGCAATAAACTGATGCGCTCTATAAAGCTTTGCTCTTGGTATAAGTTAGGCTGCTCAAGTTGTTGCCTTAATGCGTGCTTTATACCCGATAACTTGAGTAGTTGAAGTTGCTGGTTAATGGTGTCTATCATGATTCATTTCCTTAATGGTAATACTGTGTGCCGCGTATGTTGCCATGCTTAATTGGCTTTTCTGGCTCTGTTTGCTGTGTGGGTAACGGTTGTTGATCCAACCCTTTTTTCAGCATCTGCTTAATTGATTTGAGTGTGGTCGTATTCATCACGATGGCGCGATAGCATGCTTGCTCAAGCCGTTCTTTTGAATACGTTTTAGCTAAACTTAACAGCCCTAAACAGACGCGATAAGCGTGCTCGGGGTGACGTCGTCCACTGAGCTGTAACTCAACAACTTGGTGGGTATACTTCCCAATACTTAATGCCCATGAGCGTAAATTTATCGGTGACTGCTCATGCTGTTTTTGATGCGCTAGAGGCATATGATGAGGCTGTGTTGTATGCCCACCTAAACGATGTGAGCGCGGATGCTGTGCGATTAAGGTATCGTCATGATAAAGCTGTACTAGCTGATTGGTTATGTGCGCGCGCAATTGTTTCTTAACCCACAGATACGGCACACTGTAATAATGTTTTTCTATTTCAACATGATAATCAATGTGTACTCGCACCGTTTTGATTTGTGTATAGTGATAGGGCTTTTCAGGCAATGGCTTTAATGCGCTTTTATCCAGCATATCAAAGAGCTGTTTACGTGATTGTTGATATTGCTTCATCACCTTATTGTTCATTACATCAAGTAGCTTTGCTATTTCTTGATTTAGGTGCGCTAAGCTGTAGAAGGTTTGGTTACGCAGACGTGCCATGATCCAACGCTCAACAATTTGTACACCGACTTCAGCCTTCGATTTATCTTTGGGTTTATAAGGTCTAGCGGGTATGACAGCGACATTAAAATACTCGGCTAATTGATGATACGTGGGGTTTAAATC